>JAUYEO010000297.1 GCA_030689795.1 Desulfobacterales bacterium
TTTGGGGAATAGATTTTTAAGGAACTGAGCGTTAAAAATCACAAGCTGTTTGAGGGCGTTAGCCCGAGTTCTTGTGATTTAGCGAAGTGACTTAAAAATCCCCAAAAAGCTCATTAAGTGAGCGTATTTCGACTTTTTACGAGTTCATCTTTATTGAATGGACTTTTTACTGGTCCACCATAATTAAGATATTGACTTTAAATATCCAAGCTTCTAAATGAAGTCAAGGGAATTGAATCTAATTATAATTTCGAACAAGACTCATATGGTGAACTTGTTTTTAGTGTCAGCGGTAAAGTTTGCAATTTCACTGAAAAGGACGAAAAAGAATAAATGACTGAAGAAATATTACCCGGCCTGTACCGGATAAAGATTCCCCTTCCGGAGAGCCCTTTAAAATACCTCAATTCTTATGTTGTAAAATCACATGACAGGACCCTCATAGTAGATACAGGTTTCAACCGGAAAGAATGCCTTGATGCAATGAATAACGGTCTGAGGGAAATAAATGTGGACCTTGCGGATTGCGATTTTTTCATAACGCATCTGCACGCGGACCATTTCGGGCTTATCTCCAGGCTTGCTGTTGAAACAAGCAAGATATACTTCAGCAGGCCGGACAAGGAGATTATAGAATCATGGGAAGGGTTCGAGCCGATGATTGAGTATGCCGGGAAAAACGGTTTTCCGGAAAACGAATTGCGAACTGCCCTTCACCAGCATCCCGGCTATAAATATGGTTCGGACTGGACGCCGGATATGAGCGTTCTGGAAGATGGGGAAACAATTACTTTTGGAAATTACTGTTTTGAGTGTGTTGAAACTCCGGGTCATACTTTGGGACATATGTGCCTCTACGAGCCTGAAAAGAGAATCCTTATAGCAGGAGATCATATTCTGCAGGATATCACCCCGAATATTCAGTGCTGGTCAGATAAGGAGAATCCGCTTGAAAAATATCTTTCAAGTCTAGACAAGGTGCGTAAACTTGATGTCGGTCTTGTGCTTCCGGGCCACAGGAGGCTTTTCAAGGACCACAGGGCAAGAATAGACGAATTAAAATTTCATCATGAAAAAAGAGCCGGAGAGATCCTTGATATTTTAAAAAAGGGATCAGGAAGCGCCTTTGAGGTTGCATCCGGTATGACATGGGATATCAAGTTTGATTCCTGGGATGACTTCCCTGTCGCACAAAAATGGTTTGCGACAGGAGAGGCCCTTTCGCACCTAAGATTTCTTGAGGAAAAGCAGTTGGTAACCAAAGAAAATAATGACCCCGGCATCCAGAAATACAGAGCAGTTTAAAGGCATGAGTGATGCCGGCATTCATATCATCGCCTTCTTCACCCTTTCGGACTGAGGCGTCTCAATTCCCAACAGCGATTCTATCACATAGCCTGTTTGTTCACGGTCATCGGCAATGATATCGATACGAGCGTCGTTTTTCAGCATAGCGGACATTTCTTGCTGCACGCGGGGCATAGCATGTGAAGATGATCACAAAACCGGATGTTGAAGATGCTGTCGCCGCAACCGTCACAAACCAGAGGGTCCATCGATTTGGTAGCAGGATTGTAAATCATAGACAACTGCTTTGGTTTCCTTCCAAAGGACGTCTGGTACAATATCTTTACGGCTGGGGTGCGGATCTGTATGCCGCCACAGAGTTCGATCCTGACCCTGATACTGTATTTTTTGAAGAGATCTGCTTTTTTTCTTTCCAGCTCATCCGGAATCAGGCTTATTTTTGTTCTACGGTCTGAAATCAGTTGATCTGAAATTCTCGGGCGGTTAAGGCTCTCCTCCATCTCCTTTTTCAAGTCAGCATAATATTCTTCAAGGTTGGCCACATCTCTTTGAAATCTTCTATTCATGCTGTCCTGAAACGGTTTGATTTCTCGTTCGAGAACCTTGCCTGCCTGACGTTGAACCCATGTCAAGATCTCTTTTATCTTAGCATCTCCTAAAATTGTCTGCCTGGAAGCCGTCTCAAATGTTCTTTCAACGGTGTCAAATATTCTGCCCATCTCCGAAACCGCTGCGCCGGTTTCAAGATTAAATGCCAGAGAAACAAGCCCTTCTTTCTGTTCGTCGCTTTGGGCCATATACCGGCAGGTAAGCAGCAGATATTCGGTTCGCACCTCGGCAGCACCTTTCACCCGGCCCACACAATTGTAGAAAACAAACTGATCCTGAATCAGCCTGCCAAACCCCTGGCGTTTAATATAATTGAAATCGAAACTGCAACTGATCAAGGGCGCCGTATCGCAGGCCGCATCCACTATTTTTTCCAGGAGGGAAGAGCCATAAGAGACGGCATATTTTTCTTTAGTATTCTCTTCAGTTGATATATGCAAATATTCGGGGATATTTAAACGCAAGGCAAGACGCTCCGGAAGAAGCGCTTCCAGTCCGCCGGGACGTTGCTCCATCACCGCACCGTTGAACTCAAAAAAACGCTTGACGAACTGTTCCAGTGCGTTGTCGGAATTAAAGTTCATAATTTACTCCAAAAAGTTTCTCATCCAGCGCCCTGGTCTTCTCGTATTGGGCTTTGGAGCGTTTGAGCCGGACGGCAAGCTGGCCAAAACCCTGTTCACGTTCTTTTTCGGACAATGAATTTATCCAGATGTCATAGACCATATCCGAAAAATCCTTTTCATCCTGGATACGTCCCAGAATCATATCAATTTCGCCGATGACCATTTCAAACATATTGATTTTACGGTCAAGGATATCAAGGATGTAGTCTTCAATACTCTCTGCTGCGCACAAATTGTAAATCATTACCTTGTTCTCCTGCCCCAGGCGGTGGATTCTGCCGATCCGTTGTTCGATCTTCATCGGATTCCAGGGAAGGTCATAATTAATCATCTGGTGGCAGAACTGGAGATTCCGTCCCTCGCCGCCGATCTCGGTTGTAACGAGAATATCCTTTTCATCACGAAAACTTCTGATCCCCGCATCCTTTTGTTGATTATCCATGCGCCCATGAAAAACCGCATGAGGGATATCATTCCAGGATAAAAACGCCGACAAATGATCAAGCGTGCCGAGATATTTAACAAAGACTATCTTTTTCCCTTTTGTTGACCGGATCAGATTAAGTAGTACTCTATTTTTTTCGGTATCCCCCATGGTGCGACACTGGTTGTGAATAGCCCGTATCTCTTTTTCATGGTCCCATAAAAAATCCCTTCCCGCCAGAAGGCGCTGCAAGGTCAATTCTACCGCTTTGGGCGATGATCCGGCTTCAGCCAGCAAATTTTTGAGCAAAAGCTTGTTGCCGTCCCGGCCGGTTTCATTAATATGATGAACCAGATCGGTAATGCTGGTATAGAGCATTCTTTCGTTTGCACCCGGTTTTACCCTTATGGTCTGTGCAAACCTTGGCGGAATTCCGATTTGTGCCAGCGCCCGGGTGTTTCGAATCATTACTTGACCCAGAAGTTCTTTCAACTGGCTGCGGTTTTGCGGCCCCGTCGGATCGCCTCTGGTCATAAATTCGTTGCGAAATGCGGATGCGGTTTTTAACTGTCCGGGTTTTAACAAGGTGATCAGATTGTAAAGCTCCATGAGGTTGTTTTCCACAGGTGTTGCCGTCAACAGGAGAAGAAATCGTTTTTTCAGGGAATTAACCAGCTTCCAGTTCAACGTGTTCCTGTTTTTAAGATGGTGGGCTTCATCTACAATCACCAGGTCATACTCGCGCTGTATGACCGCAGAAATATTCCGCTTGGACTTGGCCTGATTTATGGATGCCAGGATATAGGGCGCTTCCCAAAATTGTATGCCCTTTTTATGAAAATCCGCGTCATCGGTAGATGGAAAATTAAGCCCGAATTTGGTCTGCAGCTCTTCCTGCCACTGGCTGACAAGCGTTGAAGGTGTCAGGATCAGCGCACTCTTGACGATACCTCTCTGGATATATTCTTTCAGGATTATCGAAGCTTCAATGGTTTTCCCCAATCCAACCTCGTCGGACAAAAGGGCGCGACCCCGAAAGCTTTTCAACACTTTGCGGGCGGTCTCTTCCTGATACCACAGGGACCGGACGTCATGCAGTCCGGACAGGCAGATAAGGTTCTCAAAGGAATCCCTGAATCGAATTCTGTGCCCTTCCAGGGCAAGTTCATATTGCTCGCAGGTCATGAATCGACCACTGGACAGGGGATTTTGAAAGGACGCGTCATCCATTGTAATGTCAACCGGAATATTCGGAACGAGTTTTTTAATTTCTTTAGGTTCCTGAGGAGCAGGTACTATAGGCGGATGGCCTGGTTTCTTATTTTTTGGAGGGGAAGGTCGTATCACGGCTTTCTTGAGAATAATTTCTTCCGCCTGTTCATATTCCAGTTGATGACGGCAGTATTCCTGAATTTGTATTGTGGCGGTCCGGATTTTCCGCTTATTCACATTCTTCATTCCCGCAATGCGGGGAAGCAATATCGCAGCAACTTCTATCGCCTGTCGATACTGCCTGTTCATCGCCAGAAGGTCTAAAAAAAGGGGCAGGTACTCATCATCCATCCGTCCGCTATCGTACAGCTGCGAAAGTCCCGACAGTTGAACTTCTCTGTTGGCCATATCATAGCCCAGATGGACCATTTCTACGAGAAACAGTTTATTGTCGGGGTCCAGTTTGATAGCTTTTTTTAAATGAACCAGAGCCTTTTCATAGTTGCCTGATCCGCGAAACCAACCGGACTCACAATAAAAAAAATCGGCTTTTTCAGATCGGACAGCGGTCGTAACCGAGTTACGCTTTTCTTTTAATTTGACCTTCCGTTTCGCTTTTCGTTTTTCAGCTTTTGTTTTGGCCATAAGAATGATGTTGTTCTTATAAATCTACTGGTTACGTTTGGTTAAGTCGATAAATGAGACTTAAAGATTATAAATCGACGCATAACGGGATTTAAGCCCATTTTGAGGCAGAATGTCAATCGTATATTCTTAACTTTTTCAGCTTTTTTGCCGCGAGAACTTCCTTTGCCTCGATATCAATCTACCGTATTTATGGGACAGTCAAGTTTTTTGTGCAAAAAAATTATACTGATACAGGCCAGCAGTTCTCGGTAAGTGGATAAGTCGCCGATTGGCAAGGTTATGCACGCAATCGGCAAACTATTTTTCGTAATGATCAACGTGGCGCTGTCTATGCAGGCCACGGTTCAAGCCACCCCCGAACGCTATAACATACAGTAATCAATTAAAATAATAAAACTAGATTTTTTTGTCTATATGTTGTATAGCACCTGCAAAGACACCAATCATGTGGGGAGCTATCGCCGTTGCACACCAAAAAACACTTGGGGTTTAAAGCACTGCGAAAAACAATTTCAATGCGCTTGAGACAAAAAGAGGGCAAAGGGGGTAATCCCACCCCAAAGGTCTGGACTACCCAACCTTCAAGAGACGGAACGGCATAGCAGGAATATTTTGTTCAAGAACTTGTAGTTTTTCAAAATAAAAGAGCTTCTGCTGAAATCTGGCTCTCTGGGACGGACA
>JAUYEO010000304.1 GCA_030689795.1 Desulfobacterales bacterium
CAGAGTTCTGACGCCATTATGAATCTGGTTCGCGCAGTAACCTATCCCTATCCCGGCGCATTCAGTTTTGTCAGAGGCAGAAAATACACCTTCTGGAAAGTGGGCAGGGCAGCAAATACCGGGGGTATCCCGGGCACAATCATTTCAACCGACCCGCTTCTTATCTCCTGCGGCCAGGGCTCAGTTTGTGTGGAATATGGTCAGTCTGAAGACGGCATTTATATGAACGGTGCCCAGCTCGCCGGACAGATGAACCTTGTTGAAGGGCTCAGGTTCGGAAAAATACCATGCCGCAGCACCACAAGGGGCACAAAAACGAATATACTTATACTGGGTGTTGACGGTTTTATAGGGAATCATTTGAGTGAAAGGCTGCTCGACAGCGGCAAATACAAAGTTCACGGAATGGATCTTCAGGCGGAATCCATCTGCAGGATTAAAGAACGGGAAGGGTTTTATTTCGAAGAAGGAGATATTTCAATCCACAGGGAATGGATCGAATATCATGTGCGTAAATGCGATATTGTCCTGCCGCTGGTCGCCATTGCTACTCCGATAGAATATGTTCGCAATCCTTTGAGGGTTTTTGAGCTCGATTTTGAAGAAAACCTGCGCATAGTCAGGTACTGCGCAAAATACGGCAAGAGAGTTATTTTCCCTTCGACTTCGGAAGTATACGGAATGTGCGACGATGAAAGATTCGACGAGGATAAATCAAAACTCATTGTTGGTCCTATTCAGAAACAGCGCTGGATATATTCCTGTTCCGAACAGCTTCTTGACCGGGTAATCTGGGCCTATGGGGCTCAAAAAGGACTTCAGTTTACCCTCTTTCGGCCATTTAACTGGATCGGGCCGAGGCTCGACAGTCTTGATTCCGCCCGGGTCGGAAGTTCAAGGGCAATCACCCAGCTTATTCTTAACCTGACCGAAGGCACTCCCATTCAGCTTGTTGACGGAGGAAAACAGAAACGTTGCTTTACCGATGTCAAAGACGGAGTCGAGTGTCTTTACCGTATAATAGAAAACAAGGACAACCGCTGCAACGGCAGAATTTTCAATATAGGCAATCCCGACAATGAGGCCAGCATTGAAGACCTTGCGAATCTGCTGATCGCAAATTTTGAAAAGCACCCTCTGCGGCATAAATTTCCCCCATTTGCAGGCTTGAGGAAGATAGACAGCAGATCCTATTATGGAGACGGATATGAAGACGTTATTCACAGAAAACCCAGCATAGAGAACGCTAAACGCGTACTGAAATGGGAGCCTGAGATCAGTCTGGAACAATCGGTAATTGAAACCCTTGATTTTTTCCTTAAAGAGGCGGTTCGGGATCAGGCATGATAATCGGTCTTCGTGTTGATGTTGATACATTAAGAGGAACAAGGATAGGGGTGCCCAATCTCCTTGGCCTGTTTGCAAAGCATTCCATCAGGGCCACTTTCTTCTTTTCAGTGGGGCCGGATAATATGGGCCGCCATCTGCGGCGCCTGCTGCGTCCCATGTTTCTGGTCAAGATGTTCAGGACACGGGCGGCCAGTCTTTACGGTTGGGATATCCTTTTGCGGGGAACGCTTTGGCCCGGTCCGGTAATTGGAAAGCGCTGCCCGGGTACAATTCGCGAGACGGCCGAAGCGGGCCATGAGGTTGGACTCCATGCCTGGGATCATCACCGCTGGCAGACACGGCTTACACGCCTGAGCCAACAGGCCACAACCGGTGAAATTAAGAAGGGTTACGATTTGCTGACAGAGATCCTGGGAAGAAAACCCGACTGCTTCGCCGCACCCGCATGGCAGGTCACGCCCGAAGCGCTTCATGCGCTCGAACATTTTCCTTTCCGGTTCCAATCCGATTGCCGTGGCCATTCGCTCTTCCGGCCGGTAATTGAAGGCCAGCGGCTCACTCATGTCCAGGTACCGACCACCCTGCCCACCTACGATGAGCTCATCGGTCTGAAATGCACACCGGCAACCTACAATGAATACCTGCTCAATATGATCCGGCCTGATCGTCTCAACGTATTGACCATCCACGCCGAAGTGGAAGGGATCGGTTGCCTTGCACTGTTTCGGGATTTCCTGGACAAGGCCGGAAAACGCGGTATCGCCTTTGAGCCCCTCGGTGACATTCTATCCCATAAACTTGAAATTGCGGAATCCGATATCCACCAGGCGGCTGTTGTCGGAAGAGACGGGTGGCTTGCCTGCCAGAAGGAATCAGTCGGCCCCTATAAATCAGCGGGAACATTTTGAGATGGTTAATAAATTGAACATACAGAAATTTATGAACGCCGGAATAGGATATGCCGTCCTGCTGCTGTCGTTCTTTTTGCTTTCCTATATCCTGCCCCTTGGGGTCCGTGACCTCGTTGTCCCGGACGAAACGCGCTACGCCGAAATTCCCCGTGAGATGATCGCCAGCGGCGACTGGGTTGTTCCCCACCTCAACGGTGTGAGGTACTTCGAAAAACCGGCGCTGGGCTATTGGGTGCATGCCGGCTCTATTCTGTTATTCGGCGAAAATGATTTTGCCGTGCGCCTGCCGTCCGCTCTGGCTGTCGGGCTGTCGGCCCTGTTGATATACGTATTGGTCAGGCGCGTATCACGTCTTGAGGATGAAGATGACGGTTTCCCTGCTATCCTGGCCGCCCTTATTTATCTATCCTGTTTTGAGGTGTTCGGGGTGGGCAACACTGCTGTGCTGGACAGCCTGTTTTCGTTTTTCCTGACTGCGTCCATCACTGCTTTCTATTTAGCATCTGAAAAGCGTCCGGGTTCTGCAATGGAAAAAGGTTTTCTGGCGCTTGCCGGTCTATCCTGGGGCCTTGCTTTTCTGACCAAGGGATTTCTTGCATTTGCCGTGCCGGTTTTGGCTCTGGTTCCCTATCTGGTCTGGCAGCGCCGGTATTCAGACGTGTTTCGCATGAGCTGGCTGCCGATTCTTGCGGCTCTCCTGGTGGCGCTGCCATGGAGTATGGCAATCCACTTAAGGGAACCGGATTTCTGGCGGTTTTTTTTCTGGAATGAGCATATCCGCCGATTTATGTCCGACAATGCCCAACATAAAGAGTCTTTCTGGTTTTTCTTATTGACCGCACCGGGCATGTTTATCCCCTGGATATTTGCGGCCCCTGCGGCTGTGCCGGGTATAAAGGCGCGATTTTTTGAACAGGGAGCGCAAGGCAGGGTGCTGAGATTTTGCATTTGCTGGCTGGCGCTGCCCTTTCTGTTTTTCTCGTTGTCGAATGGCAAATTGCTCACCTATATTCTTCCCTGCTTTCCCCCTTTTGCCGTGCTCATGGCCTTTGGGCTTTTGTACGCGCTCAAGAAAAATGTGCGGAATAGATTATTTCAAGGGGGCACTGCTGTATGCGCCGTGCTTTTCGGTCTGATCCTTATTGCATTTTTGTATGTTCAATTCTTCGGCTTCAATGGGTTCCGCCCGTATGGCCAGCCCTGGAAAGTTATGATGCTGATAAATGGCTTCTTTTTTTCTGTTCTGCTGTGCTTTTGGTCCTTCCGAAGCCTTAATGTAAAAGACAAAGCCATCCTTTTCGGTATAGCGCCACTTCTCCTTTTCTTTGTTGTTCACTATACCACCCCTGACCAGACCATTGAAGCGAAATCGCCAGGTGTTTTACTGGAACAACACAAGAAAGATATCGCCGATGTCGATATCATCATTTCCGACGAAAATTCGATCGGGGCTGTATGCTGGTATCTGCAGCGCAATGATGTTTACGTGCTTGGAGGGGCCGGTGAACTTGATTATGGATTGAGTAATAAATATGCAGACGGGAGATTAATTGACATTCAATCCGCTGCCGATCTCATAAATCAAAACCGGAGCAAAACAGTGCTGGTTGCCAGGGTTAAGAATATTGTCCGATGGCTGGATCAGCTTCCCAAGCCTGTTTTTCAGGATCAGAGCGGTCCTTCCGGATATATTCTCTGGAAGTATTGAACATTGTAATTACCCGGAGAGCAAATCCTTCATGGCCGGACATATGGCAGTATCTGCTGTCGGGCATATCCGGAATCTTAATTTTTTTCATTTCTACCAGGCTTGCCGTGAAAAGGGTGGAGGTAAATGACTATAAAGTGCTGATGCCGCGGGACGCCAAAAAGGCAGGCATGACATCATGGATTTTATTCCTTGCCGCAGCATCGTTTTTTATACTCTTTACATATATTGCTGCAAAATAAGAACACAACGACCTGATCCCCGGTCGGATTTTATGCGAAGGTTTCGGGCGATGATGGGAATCAGGAAAGGATTATGTCAAAACCAGCCGATTACATAGATAGATATTCAGCACTTGCCGATGCTGCCTATATTCTGGGGAGCAGTGCGATATTCATTCTGCTGTTTGCCGTCAGCCGCACATTCCTTTTAGTGCGCAACAGCGGCCTTATCGCGGATATTCCAATATCCGCTCTGCTGATCTCCTATGCGGTCGGATTTCGTTTCGATCTGCTCGTGACCGGTTACACGATGGCGCCGTTTCTTGCCGGCATGTTTTTTCCAGCCGGATTGAGCCGGCGCAAGTGGTGGAATCTCTGGCTGGGTTTTGCCCTGGTCCTTTTCAGTTTTCTTGCCGTGCTGGAACCGGATTTTTATCGTGAATTTCATACACGTTTAAACAGCCTGGTGTTTCAATATTTAAAGGAAGATCCGAAAACGGTTATAAGCATGCTATGGCACGGATTCCCGGTGCTCCATTTTCTCCTGTTGTGCGGCTTTATGGCCGTTTCCGCGATTGCGGCTCTGCGCCTGGTTGACCGCAGGACCCGGAAGCCGGATACCTGTAATAGTTACAAATCGCGTTTATTGATTGCAATAGTTCTGATACTTCTGGGCTTTGTTTCCATGCGGGGTACCGTGCGCTTCAGCATGCCGCTTCGCTGGAGCGATGCATTTCACAGTTCCCACCTGTTTGCCAATCATCTTGCGCTAAACGGCGCATTTACGCTGGCCAAGGCAGCGGAGCATTACACAGGTTACAGCAGAAAAAATCCATGGCTTGATAAAATGGATGAGAAGGAAGCCACTGATCTTGTTCATAAAAAATTACTTTTACCATATGAAACACTGATGGCTCCAGGACAGTTTCCTCTTCTTCGTCGTTTTAATCCATCGCAGTCTGTGCCGTCTTCTTCTTACAGGAATGTCGTGCTTATTTTGATGGAAAGTTTAAGCGCTCAGCGTATAGGTGTGTTCGGCAACACATTAAACGTCACCCCTTTTTTTGACGAACTAGCGTCAGAGGGCCTGCTGTTTGATCATATATTTTCAAACGGAACGCATACGCATCAGGGCATGTTCGCCATATTAGGCTGCTTCCCCAATCTGCCGAATTATGAATACCTGATGAACCAGCCGGAAGGCTCATATCGTTTTTCAGGACTTGCCAAGGTGCTCTCCGGCCGTAATTACGATAATGTGTTTATCTACAATGGCGATTTTGCATATGATAATCAGATCGGATTTTTCAGTGCGCAGGGCGTAAGCAAATTCATCGGACGTAATGATTTCGTGAACCCACGTTTATTGGATCCCACATGGGGTGTAACAGATGAAGACATGTTCGATCGCGCCTTTGATGAAATCGTCAAACTGGAAAAGGGTAGCCGTCCCTATTACGCCATATTGCAGACTCTTTCGAATCACATCCCTTATTCCTTGCCCGATCCGATGCCGGTTAAAAAGGTGATGGTGAACGGCACGGAGGATGAGCATCTCACAGCCATGCGCTACTCAGATTATGCGCTGGGGCAATTTTTTAAAAAAATCAAGGGCCACGGCGGTTTTGACGACACTCTTTTCGTTATAACCGGTGACCATGGTTTCGGCGGAGGCGCGCTGGTTACAGATATGGACTTATTCCGGTTCCATGTGCCTTTGTTGTTTATCGGAAAGGATATCCAGGCCAGGTTCGGCAAAATCAATGCAATCGTCGGCTCACAGGTGGATATCGTGCCCACCGTTATGGGCATGCTGGGCGGGAGCTACGTGCATCACTGCTGGGGAAGGGATTTGCTGGCGCTCCCGGAAGGCGATCCCGGCCTCGCGGTTATCAAACCTTCGGGAAATGACCAGATGGTAGCATTCATAGAGGGTGAGACAATTTTAATCAAGGCGCCAAACACTGGACCCAAATTATTCCGGTATCGGATTCGTCCCATGATGTCTGCCGAATCGATTGATGATCCCCATAAGTTGCAGCAAATGCAAAAGGAGCTGAATGCTTACCTGCAAACCGCAACGCATGCGTTGATTGAAAATCATGCCGGGCACAACGATGAGATGAGTCAAAAATAAAACAGGGCCGATTTAGCCATGATTGATATTTGAACCGAAACAGCGAGCAAATTCCCAGCCGAAGGTCCAGCCAATCAGTATGGCTGGCGGACTTGCGACGGGGTTAGCGAGCGAATTAAAAATAGATGCTATTCCCTACGGTCGAAGATTCCCCATAGCTTCCTGCGGGGAGCTTCATTTGCGTCAGGCTTGTCCCGTTGCTTTTCATGGCAAGGTCGTATCCCCGCGCCGGGGCAGAGAAGCCGTTACCCGGGTCCAAGCCCCTTGTCGGCACTCAAACTTCAACACTCCACCGTGAAGCTCGACGATTCTTTTCACGATGGCCAGGCCCAGTCCGGAGCCGCCGTTCGGGATGGACCTGGACTTTTCGACCCGGTAGAATTGATCAAACACCTTGGGGATTTCAGCCTCGGCAACGCCGGGACCCGTGTTGGCGACGGTTACCGTCAGTTCGGCAGCGGACTGGTCGCACGTCAGTTCAATCTGTCCACCATCAACGTTGTACTTGACGGCATTATCCAGAATATTTGAAAAGGCGCGGTGCAGTTTTTCCCCATCTCCCTGAATAACGAGTCGCATGGGAAGGCGGATGTCCATTTTGATATTTTGAGCATCCGCCAGAAATTTATATTCCTCTGCCAGGGATGATAAAAGCTCGGTTATTTGAACCGGCTTTGGATCGATGCCGGTCAGCGTTTCCAGGGATGACAGGTTCAACAGATCTTTTACCAATCGCTCCATGCGCAATACCTGACTGTTTAATCGCAGAAGGTTATCCCTCACAAAGGGCGGCATATTTTCACCGTCAGAGGTGCAAATTTCATCGACAGCCAGCCGCATGGTGGTGAGCGGCGTTTTCAATTCATGAGATGTATCGAAGAGAAAATCCCTCTGCCTTACAAAAGAATATTGCAGCCGGTCCAGCATCCGGTTGATGGTCCTTGCGAGCTCGCTGAATTCATCCCTTCCTTCTCCAGGAGGTATCCGTTGGCCAAGATTCTTTTCACTGATATCTTGAGCCAAATCTTTCATTCGACCAATCGGCTGCAAGATTTTACCGGCCATGAAACGGCTGATGACGATCAACGCCAAGGTGGAAAAAATAAGTCCGGCCACAATGCCGAAAACCAGTTCCCATATTTCTTCTTCCAAACTATCAATGGTCCGGGCGATCTGTACAACGAACGACCGGCCGTCCAACTCAATCAAAACGGTCCTGACCCGAAAGGTTACTTCCTGGCTTCTGTTCTGATCCGGTTTGATTTGCCCGCGTGGAATGACGGCCTTGACAATAGTACGGGAACGTGGTTTTACCGGAGGAAGATTTACCCGTTTTGCCAGGTCGGACTGGTAGAGCACCTTATTGATGCCTTGCTCATAAATCTCGATCCAATAAGCATACATTGCACGATCAACAGTTTCGAGAGATGCTGATTCCGATGTGCTTTGTCTTTTCAAGATCATTGAGGTTGTTCTGTACGCCTCCTCTTTCAATACGGTATCCAGAAGTTTGAAAGGTTGCTCCAACAATTCATAAAACACAACAACAGAAAAAAATAAGCTGGAAACCAAGCCGGCCCCGACAATAAAGAGTGTGATCCTTGTTTTGACGGTCATTGTTGCGTGTCTCCGATGATATACCCTACGCCGCGGATGGTTCGGATTATCTTACCATGGCCGGAATCACCTATTTTTTGACGAAGATTCTTGATATGAACATCCATGAAATTGGACATGCTGAAAGGATCGAAATCGTCCCCCCATACATGTTCGGCCAGGCTGAAACGCGACACGGCCCTGTTTTTATTGTGCAGGAGAAACTCAAGGATAGAAAACTCTCTGGGGGTCAGCTCGACCGGTTTTCCGCCCTTGGTCACCTTTCGGCTTACCGTGTCAAGCTCAAGGTCCTGAACCTGCAAGGCGGATTCACACTGGCCTCCGGATCTCCTGAGCAAAGCACGCACGCGAGCCAACAACTCATCCAGGGAAAACGGTTTGGCCAGATAGTCATCCGCACCAAGGTCGAGGCCCCTCACCTTATTTGCCGCATCACCCTTTGCGGTGAGCATGAGCACGGGAGCATCGATCCCGGCCTTTCGCGCGTCTTCCAGGACGGTCAACCCGTCGATTTTTGGCATCATGATATCGAGAATAATCAAATCGAAAGGCGTTTCGAATAATTTGTCTAATGCCTTTTCGCCATCCATTGCCGTCTCTACGATGTAACGCTGCCTTGTCAGAATTTCCTGTAATTGTTCCAGCAGTGAACAATCATCATCTGCGATCAAAATTCTCACAGCCGCATGCTCCCTAACCCCGATAAACGGGACTTTTTTCAGTACTCCCTTGAGGGGTGGAAAAGCACGGAAAATAATTTCTAACTTACTAAAATTGTTTTTTGCCCGTTTGCCGGTAAAGGCCATATTTCTTACACAGTGACAGGCAACGAATCCGCACAGTTACGCAGACCGGGTAATCAGCCAAACACCGATGCAAATCACAGCCACATACGGATAAGACGGATAATCGCAATCAGCGGATCAGTAAGATTCATCAATAATTTCCTGTATACCACCAATGATTGTGATTGTCATGATATATTACCTTGAAATAACATCAATAAACCGGCAAACAACCATTGATGCTCTCGTAAAAAGTCATATGTGAACGGATTTGAGATTTTTGGGAAATAGATTTTTAAAGAACTGAGCGTTAAAAATCACAAGCTGTTTGAGGGCGTTAGCCCGAGTTCTTGTGATTTAGCGAAGTCATTTAAAA
>JAUYEO010000305.1 GCA_030689795.1 Desulfobacterales bacterium
AACCTGATATATTTGGAAAGCATATCTATGTCCGGGTCGGCAAGTACAACACACCCGTTTGTGTCTTTTGGTTTCTTGGGCTTGTCCGTCCCGTGCAGCCATATTGAATTTCCTGTTTTACCTGCGATACGGTCAAGTATATTCGGATAATCAACGGGGAAAGCCCTTGAGCCGTATATTGACGAAAGGTCTTTTTTTTCAAACTCCCTGTCCGAATAATATATTCCCTCGGGTGTCCTGCTGTCCCCTAAAACGGATTTGGGGCCGTCGGTCTTCCCTGTTGAACATTTAAAATGAAGAACCTCCCTGAATACCCCGTCGAATGAATAAACAAACAACTGCTGGCTCTCTTTCTCAATCACTATCGCATATTCGGTACCGGCATCGGGGTCAAAAGATACAAGAACATCCGGTATCCGCTCCAGCGCTTTTCCGTTGCCTGTTGATGCCCCAACCGTATTGCACAGGCAAAAAAGCAGTAAAAGAATGATAATTATCCTATACATTTTCATCTGTAATAACCTGAAAGCCTCCCTTAAATTATATCCGTTGATCGTTTTTCGTGATTCGTCGTTCGTTAATCGTTGATCGTTATACGTTGATCGTCGTTCGATGCACGATCCACGTTTTTCCCTATTTGACGTTCGATGTACCCGTGTAACGGGCCCGATATTCGACTTACTCCTTACTGTAACATAGATGCCTGTAAGCCTCTTCGGACGCCTTTCTGCCTGAAGAAGTTCTGACAACAAAACCTATTTTCAGAAGAAATGGTTCAACAACGTCCACAAGAGTATCCGCTTCCTCCTGCAGGGTTGCAGCAATTGCCTCTATTCCTACAGGTCCGCCTTTATAAAATTCGATTACCGTTTTTAAGTACCGGCAGTCGAGAGTTGTAAGCCCTTTCTCATCAACGCCTTCAAGCGCAAGCGCTTCCTGAACTGTTTTTCTATTAATCACACCGTCCCCCCTGACCTGGGCATAGTCTCTCACGCGCTTTAAGAGCCTGTTGACGATTCTCGGAGTGCCCCTTGAACGCATCGACAGTTCACAGGCGGCATCTTCACCGATTTCAACTTTCAGGAGCGAGGCCGAACGTCCGACAATAACCATAAGCTCTTTTTCGCTGTAAAAATCAAGAGTCCTGAATATTCCGAAACGCTCTCTCAAAGGCGCGGAGAGCAATCCGACTCTTGTCGTGGCTCCTATAAGTACGAAGCGTTTCAGGCGATACCTGTGGCTGCGCGCATTAACTCCCTTGTCGAACACGAAATCAATGGCAAAATCCTCCATCGCGGGATACAGGAACTCTTCAACCGTCTTCGGGGTGCGGTGAATCTCATCGATAAACAGGATATCCCCTTCCTCCAGATGAGTAAGGATGCCTATGAGATCTCCTCCTTTTTCAAGCGCCGGCCCTGATGTAACGGTAAGATTGGAGCCTGTTTCATTGGCAATAATATGGGCGAGAGTCGTTTTTCCCAGGCCCGGCGGCCCGTGAAAAAGAACATGATCAATCGGCTCCCCGCGCTGTTTTGCCGCTTCAATTGCGATCTTAAGGGTCTCGACGACCTCGCCCTGGCCTATGTAATCCGACATGAATTTGGGACGCAGGGAGAGTATTTCAGGCTCATGATCACCGGAAAGGCAGGAACCCGAAAGTATCTCTTCCCCTCCGGAAGAAAATGTCATAATCTCATCGGACATCAGGACGCCTCTCCCCGATATACTTCTTCAAAGAGCTCTTCGGGACCGGAAATCGATTTGTTACGCTTCATTGCTTCTGCAACCATCGTCTTTGCCTCCGATAATTTATAGCCAAGCTGTGACACAAGCAAATTGATTACCTTCTGTGCCAAATCTTCTGCGGCAGGCTCCTGATTCTGTTCCTGCTTCCGGATCAGGGCAAATTTATCCATCTTCCCTTCAAGCGTGGCTATTATTTTATGCGCCGTCCTGTTTCCGATACCTTTCAACTGCATCAGCTTTGCGGCATCTTTTGATTCTATGGCCCTTGCAATATCGCGGACGGGCATACACAGGGCTTTGACGGCCTTTAAAGGCCCTATGTCTTCAACAGATATGAAATGCTGAAAGAATTCCTTTTCGATCTCAAGGTTAAAGCCTATCAGTACCGGCTTCGGCTGTCTTTCCGATTGCTGAAAATATATATAAAGGCTTATCTCATCACCGATCGACCTTGTATTCAATGTTTCCATAACAATCGCTGGAAGCATGATTTCATATCCCACATGGTTCGTAAGCAAGAGTATCCGATCGTTCTCTTTCTTTAACAGTTTTCCCTCAAGATACCCTATCATGAAATTTCTCTCCGAACCGTTTTCAGGCTCAAATCCTTTTTTAATTCCAAAAGTCGTCAAATTCTGATGGTTTCGTAAAAAGTCTAAAAGTCGTCACTCCCGTGAAAATCCCTCAGATCTTCATATTGTTATTATAGCGGAACAAACCCAAAAGAGCCAGAGCAATTGCATCCGAAGCATGATAAGGTCTTATCGGATTCTCCGATTTTAAAAAACGCCTTACTGTAAGTTCAAGCTGTTCCTTGCCTGCATTCCCGTTACCCGTCAGAACATGCTTCACCTCGCGCACTGCCACCTCAGTTGCGGATATACCGGCCCTGTATGCCGACAGCAGAATAACGCCGGTTACTTTACCGAGATTTATCCCTGACTTCGGATATTTTTCAAGGGAGAAAATATCCTCTATTATCATGATGTCGGGTTTTTCGTTTTCAAGGAGGGAAAGCAATTTTGAGTAGATATGGTTAAGACGCTCCGGCAGTGTATGATTTTTTGAAGTAGTGATGCTGCCGAAAGAATATTGCATGATTTTAAGCCCTCTCCCGACGATAATTCCCACACCGGTTGAAGAGAGGCCCGGATCTATGCCGATGATCTTTATCATCTTATGCCCTGTGGGGATTTAAAGCCAAAACTCAATTAAATCCTTTCAGCTTCTTTGCGGCGATCTTGGCTTCATTTGATTTCGGATATTTCTGAATAAGTTCGTTCAAGACAAGCCCGGCGTTTTCTTTATCCCCGAGATTATAAAAAGAAAGCCCCTGTTTCAGCAGCGCGGCCTGCATCTTGTTGCCTTTGGGATATTTTTCTATCACCTTCTGATATTCCACGATGGCTTTTTCGTACCATTTCTCCTGATAGAAGCTTTCGCCGATCCAGAACCGGCAGTTATCGGCTTTATCTGAATCAGGATATTTTGTCAGCATTTCCTGAAATTTTTCACGGGCTGCAGCATATTTTCCCCCGTCATATAGCCGGATGGCGGAAGTGTAAATTTCATCTTCGGTACCCTCTTTTTTTTCGTCCGTTCCGGCCACGGGAACCGGCGTTGCGGTCTTTTCCCTGGGGTCAAGGCTCAGATACTGCTCCAACCGGGCAATCCTGTCCTTGTATGCGCCTGAGATCTCTTCAGTCCCGGTCAGTCGTCCGTCTATCTTTTTATCGGTCTCTTCCAGGATTTTCAATTTTTGCTTTAAAAGGTGATCTGTCTCTTCCAGTTTTCCGTTTAATATCTGGAGCTTTTCCTTAAGCGCTTCGATTTCAGCATACTGCCCGGCATTCTGGCCCCGCAGGTTTTTTTCCTTTTCTTCTCCGTTTGCTGTTAACTTGTCGGTCCGCTTTGCTGTCTCGTCGGTCCGCTTTGCTGTCTCGTCCGACCTCGATTTAAGCTGTAAAATATCGTTTTCAGCGGTAACAACACGCAGCCTCAGTTCACCGACGCGGTTATCAAGCGTAACCACATCCTTCTTGAGAGCGCATCCGAAACCGGAAAAAAAGAGAAGGACAAGGATAATG
>JAUYEO010000306.1 GCA_030689795.1 Desulfobacterales bacterium
TTTTAAATGACTTCGCTAAATCACAAGAACTCGGGCTAAAGCCCTCAAACAGCTTGTGATTTTTAACGCTCAGTTCTTTAAAAATCTATTTCCCAAAAATCTCAAATCCGTTCGCATATGACTTTTTACGAGTCTATCAATTTTGATGGTTTCGTAAAAAGTCGAAATATGCTCACTTAAGCTGATTTCATGAAATCGGCCACAATCCTTTTTCTTCGAGAACCGCCCTTAATACTTTTAAAGCGGAATTTGTTGCAGGAACACCTCCGTATATGCAGGTCTGAAAAATCACTTCTGCTATCTCTTCAGGTTTGCAGCCGACATTCAGCGCGGCCTGAATATGAAGCTTCAATTCGTCCGGTCTGGATAAAACTGTAAGGGCTGCGACAGTTACAAGCTGCCTTGTCGGATGAGGAATTTTTTCCCGCGCGTACATTTGGCCTGTGATAAAAAGGGAAAGATCATTCGCAAGGTTTTTATCAAAGGACTTCCAGAGTTCGTAAGGCCTTTCGCCTGTCACATCCTTGAAATACAGCGCTGCTGTCTTTTTTGTTTTTTCAACAACATCTTCTTTCAAATTTATACTCCATTTAAAAAAATCGATTCTTCTTCCAATCAGCCGGGCTTTCTGAAGGCGCCCGCTTTTCCGGTCACTTGAACCCTCGAATCCTTACCTGTTCGCCTTTCTTATTCCCAGCCGATCCTGCGCGATAATGAACTTGCAGATGTTGGCCGAGCCCTCGACCATCGTGTAGGTCGGCGCATCGCGGAAATAGCGGGCTACCGGGTACTCGACCGAGTAGCCGTAGGCGCCAAGGATGCGCATGGCATAATTTGCGCATTTGTTCGCAACCTCGCCGGCCAGGTATTTGGCATGGGCCACGTCCAACCCGTTGTTGAGGTTCCCCTGGTCCTTAACCCAGGCCGCCTTGTAGACCACCAGCCTCGCCGCTTCGATTTCGGCCGACATCTGGGCGACCATGTCCTGGTTCATCTGGAAGCTGCCGATCGGCTGACCGAACTGCTTGCGCTCCATCGCATATTTCACGACGGCATCCAGGCAGGCCTGGGCGAGGCCGATGCCGCCGGCAGCCGCCGAAAGGCGCGTCTGGTTGAGAGAGCTGAAGACGATCTTGGTGCCGTCGCCGGGTTTGCCGAGGATGTTCTCCTTGGGCACCCTGGTGTCCGTCAGATAGATCTCGCCGGTGGGCGAGGAGCGCGACCCCATTTTCTGCAGGTCCGTGGTGCGCACGCCGTTGAACTTCTTGAGCTCCACTACGAAGGCCGAAAGCCCCTTGGCGCCGGCGCTTTTGTCGGTGTAGGCGTAGTAAATCATTACATCGCCCACGTGGGCGTTGGAGATCCATGTCTTGGAGCCGTTGAGCAGCCAATGGTCGCCCTTGTCCTCGGCGGTGGACTTCAGGGCCATGACGTCGGAGCCGGCATCCGGCTCGGTGATGGCAAAGCCGCCCAGATATTCAGCGCTGACCAGCTTCTGGATGTATTTCTTCTTGAGCGCATCACTGCCGTAGGTCAGGATGGTATAGGCACAGCCGAGGCTCTGCATGTTGATCTGCACCCGCAGAGAGCTTGACGCCCGGGCGATCTCCTCGGTCACGATCATGGCGGCCAGCCAGCCCATGTTCGAGCCGCCGTATTCTTCAGGGATCACCGTCCCGAACATCCCCAGCTCCCCCATGGGTTTGACGGCTTCCTCGTAGGGGAAGTGATGCTTTTCGTCCCATTCGTTGGCAAACGGCGCAATTTTCTCGGTTGCGAAATCGCGCACCATGTCTCTGAGCATCTGTAGTTCTTCCGACAGGTTAAAATCCATCTTAAATTCCTCCTTTTCTTCAATAGTCTCAAACTTGCCAGCTTCGTAAAAAGTCAGTTTTTGCCACTAAGACACAAAGGCACGAAGAATGGCCTATTGAAAACATTCAGGTTTTTCTTTGTGTTCTCCGTGATCTTTGTGTGAGAATGACTTTTTACGAGTCCATCAACTTGCTATCTTCGTAAAATTTTATTAAGCTACAATATAACTATTCTATGACAGAAAAAAGAGTCGCTTGTCAATCACGCTTTTTGAGTTCGGCCCGGTTGACAAGATTAAGGGCGGATTCAAGAATCTTATCTTTAAAAACATGCTTTATTGCGGCATTAAGCATGTCAAAAGAGATGACTTTATTGAGCCTGGCCATTACGGCAAGGGAGGCCAATGCCCAGTCCTGAATTTTAAATCCCTGCTCTTTTAAATCAATATCGAATACGGTTGCCTGTGTATCGGGTATATCAATACCCTTAATCCTTATTATCAGGGTATTTTCGTCAAGGTTGCCGAAAAGATATTTTCTTCTGTCAACCCCTTCATGCGCAAGGGCTATTATGACGGACGGTTTTTCAATTCCTGAAAAACCGATATCTTCCGGAGAGAGGATTATTTCACTGATTGAAGGTCCTCGCAGCACGGTAATGTTGTAATCGTTTTTCTGGGTTACCTTTAAACCGGCTGTCAGTCCGGCAGTGCATAAAATATCCCCGGATGTTATTATCCGCTGCCCTGCGCTTCCGAGTATTACCACTTCCCGCCTCCCTGGTTCAGGAGGAGCATATTCGGCATTAATTCCCGCAGGAGGCGAAACCTTTTTGAGGCCCGAAACAATCTCCCTGTAATGCAGTCCGTATTCTTTTCTTAAGTTTTCTTTTATAACACCCGTAAAGGGTTCATTGCCTGCAAGGGATTCATCAATGATCTGGGGGGTCAATTTGTTTCTCTTTGTGTATCTGCCCGGACAGATGCCCCACATGTCAATCAGCGAAAAGCCTTCAAACCGTACGGCCTGTTCTATTTCATCAGGCAGGTCATTGCGGTAGCTTGAGCAGCGGGAAACATAAGGCGCCCCGGCAGACCGGGCTAAGGAGCAGACATCAAGCGGCTTTTCAAGGCGGTTCAGGAAAGCGGAGCCTACCTGCGCTTCCTGCGGAGTTGTGACTGAAAACTGGCCGCCGGTCATACCGAAATTGAAATTATTCAATATCAGGAGGGTAAGATTCAGATTACGCCTGCAGGCAGCCAGCAAATGGGCGCCTCCGATTCCAATGCCGCCGTCTCCCATCGTGACTATCACGTTTAAATCGGGCTTAGCCAGTTTAATGCCGGCAGCGTAGGTTAATGCGCGTCCGTGGAGCCCGTGAAAAGCATGGGTATTAAAAAAAGTATCAAAAAGGCCTGAGCATCCTATGTCGCTTACAATGACTACCTTATCTCCTGTAAGCCCCATGTTTGAAAGGGCTTTGTCGAGAGCCTTTGCAACCCGCTCATGAGAGCACCCCGGGCAGAAAACGGGCGGCCTGCCTGTATTCAATAAACTATCCATTGCCGAGAGCCTCCGTTATCTGACGCGGCGATATCAGCCGTCCGTCCATCCGGCCTAAAAATTCAACTTTTTTATCAGGCAATATCCGTCTGATTTCTCCATAATATTGTCCCATGTTCATCTCGAAAACAAAAACCCGGTTTGCCGTTTCCGCTTTATCCCGTATGAGCTTTTCCGGAACCGGCCAGAGTGTTTTTAATATAAGAAGAGAAACCGGCCTTCCCAGTTTTTTTTGTTCATCGTAAACCGCTTTCGCGGCGCGTGCCGTTACGCCGTAAGTTATGATAAGAGTATCCGCTTCCTCTTCAATGAAGCTTTCGTGGAAAGCAAAAGAACCGGCTGCCGAATCTATTTTGTTTTTTAGCCGGTTCTGGAACCGGGAAATAACATTGTAGTCGGTTGTGATATACCCGTCATCTCCGTGGGTGGAAGAGGTCTGCCGGACCAGGGTTTTTCCTCCGATCGGAAGAAACTGAGGCACCAGGCAACCCTCTTTGACTTCAAACGGGAAGAATTTTTCTTCATTTGATACAATCCGGTCAATTATTGCGGGCTTTATTAATGCGTCAGGGTCAAAGCTTTCCTTTGTCATCGCTATTTCTTTGTTTGAAGCTATAAAAACAGGACACCTGAACTCTTCCGCAAGATTAAAGGCATGCATTGTCAGAACAAAACAATCCGCAACATCAACAGGCGCAAGAACAATCACAGGCAATCCCCCGCTGTTTCCCCACCGCATGAACTGAACATCTCCGTCCGCTCCCCTTGTTGCCGAACCGGTTGACGGCCCTAATCTCTGAACATCAACTATTACAAGCGGAATTTCGCTTCCTATGGCAAATGAAATCTGCTCGCTGTACAGGCTTAAGCCGGGTCCTGAGGTTGCGGTCATGGATTTGAGGCCTGCCATTGAGGCTCCGAGGCAGTATCCGATAGATGCTATTTCATCTTCCCCCTGCATGCAGATGCCGCCTGCAGGTGGAATGATTTTAAGCAGAGTATTGAAGATGGTTGTAGCCGGGGTAATCGGGTATCCGGCGAAAAAGCGGCATCCCGAAGCCAATGCTCCCCAGGCAACCGCCTCATTACCTTCCATCAGACATGAAGACATATATTCTCCTTAATATGGACGGCTTCGTAAAAAGTCATTCTGCTGTGTTGCACTTCATCTTTCGTCATTGCAGCGTACGGAAAGTACGCTTCATTCCTCAAGATTCGTGCGCCTTGCATAATAAACTTTTTACTTTGCCGTCCGAATTTCGATATTTTACGAGTCTATCAATATCGCAGCTTCGTAAAAAGCGAAAAGGTTTATACAGAAAACGGGAAAAAATTGAAAGTAAAAAGAATTGTTCAGAAGTTCAACTGATTTCGCTTACGATTGCCGATGCCGGGACAAGGTTCACCTTTTTTTTCAGTGAAGGCAACATTTCCCGGATCACCTGATATGTTTCGGGATATGGATGAATTATTGCAACAGCTTCGCCATATTTGCCGGCAAGTTCGACCAGTTTATTTATCTGATCCCGTATATATTCCGGATCCTGTACATGATCGATAAAAATATCTCTTTCCGCAAAAGAGACCTTTAAGAGCCTTGCCGACGGTTTGCACAGAGTCTTTGCCGTTGTCCTGCTGTCGACGAAATAAAGACCCCTTTTTTTCAGGACGGAAAAAATCTGATACATCTGGGTATCTATGCCGGTCATTTTTGAACCCATGTGATTATTTACGCCCTTAATAAAAGGAATATCATCAAGGTCTTTGTTGAGCTGGCTTATAAGCTGGTCGGGCGACATCGATGTAAGAAGAGCCCCCGGGCCGGGAGAGACTTCAGGATATTCTTCCGGCTCCATGGGAAGATGGAGCATTGTTTCAATTCCTTTATTGTGGGCTGCTGTGGCTATGCTTTTTTGAAAGGGACTGAAAGGAAGCACAGAAAATGTGAAGGCGGCATCAAGCTCCAGATATTTCTTTGCCAGATCGTCGTCGTATCCCAGATCATCTATGATAATTGCTACTTTCGGCAAAGAGCCGGCAGGCTCTTTTTTTGCTTTTGAAGGTATTTTACCTGAAGGCTCTTCACCTTTCGGGTAGACTTCAAAAACAGGCTGTTTTGATGCAGGCTCTTTCTTTTCCGGCAGCTTTTTGAATATATAATAATTTGCAAAAAGGCCGGCTCCGGCAACCAAAATCAGGAGGATGAAGAATCCTGCAAAAACCTTACTGATATTCGATTTTAAATCCCCTGCCTTTTTCGATCCGGGATTATTCCGTTTCAATTTTTTTTTCTTAGCCATAAGCTCAAGCAACGTACTGCATGATATATAAAATTAAGGGTTTAATTTGCTCTTGAATATTTCATAGCTTACCAGAATTTCAAGCGCATGCATTACCTGGTTATCAGTCTGAATCCCTTCGCTTGTCAGAGGGCCGAGTCTGTAATCCGAGTCTCGCACTTTAATTTTTTTCACGGGATCCTTTTTCTCTTTGTCTGTTTTGGCGCCTGAACCGGGCTCTTTATCTTTTTTCTTTGCATCGGGATTTGCATCAAGATGATTTTTTAAATCTTTTTCCTTAAGCATGCCATCATCATCATATATGCTTTCGTCGCCAGGCGTTTTATGTCTTAACACAATGTCGGGTTCAATGCCCTTTGCCTGTATGGATCTCCCGCTCGGCGTATAATACCTTGCAATTGTCAGCTTCAGGGCATATCCGTCCCGTAATGTTTCAACACTCTGAACCGATCCTTTTCCGAAAGATGTCGTTCCCAGGATAAGCGCTCTTTTATGATCCTGGAGAGCCCCGGCTACAATTTCTGCCGCACTTGCGCTTCCGCTGTTAATGAGAACTACCATGGGATATGTTCTTTTCACCTTGTCCGGATGAGCATTATAAATTTTTGAATTTTTTTTGTGCCGTCCTTCTATCGAGAGAATTTTCCCGTCGTCTATAAATACATCTGAAAGTTTGACTGCCTGAGTTAAAAGGCCTCCTCCGTTGTCGCGAAGGTCAAGTATAAGCCCTTTCGGGGGGGCAGCCGATTCAAATTTTTCTAAAGCTTTAATAAAATCATCCGTTGTGTTTCCTGTAAAGTTTGTTATCCATATATAGCCGTAGCCTGGTTTTATTGATACGGATTTTATGCTTTCGACAGGAATTATATCCCGCACAAGAGTAAATTCAAGCGGTTCGGTTACGCCTTCCCTTGATATGGTCACAACAACGGTAGTCCCCTTCGGACCTCTCATTTTACTTACAGCATCCCGCAGGTCCTTGGGAGTAACTCCGTCTATCCTGATTATTTTGTCTTTTGCTTTTATTCCGGCCTTAAAAGCCGGTGTTCCTTCAATAGGAGAAATAACCGTAATAAAATTATTCTGGAGTGTTATGTGTATTCCGATACCGGGAAACTCGCCTTCAGAATCGATTTGCAGATCTTCGAAGGCTTCGGGAGGAAGCAGCGAAGAATGCGGATCAAGGCCATGAACCATGCCCTGGATGGCTTTTTGTATAAGATCTTTGGTGTCAACCGGGTCAACGTAATTGTTTTCGATTATTTCAATCACATCGCTGAATATTTTCAGGCCTTTATAAGTTTCTTCGCCGCTTGCCGAAAGATCGCGGTAAAAACCGGCGCCTGCAGTTAAAAAAGCTGCGGCAAATATCACCGTTACCCAAAGTTTTATATGACGGTTTTTCTTTTGGTTCATTTTCTCTCCTTCTATGCCGTTCTCACCATTTAAATGGCACAGTTGTTTTTTACGACGGCTTAAACCATTCGACCGGATCAACGGGTTTCCCATGATGCCGCACTTCGAAATATAGTCCGGTACCGGATAAAGAACCGGTATCGCCTGCTGTGGCTATTACTTCTTCTGTTTCCACCAGAGCGCCTTTTGATTTAAAATTTTCTTCGAGATGGGCGTACACAGTGTAATAACTTTCACCATGATCTATAATAATCATGTTACCATAACCTTTAAACCAGCCCGAATAAATAATTTTCCCCGCTATGACCGATTTAATCGGTTCACCTCTTTCGGCTTCGATATCGATCCCGCTTCTGAAATTGACAACATGATATTTCAGATCGGTATAAGCTCCGAAAGATGACACTATCTTACCTCTGACAGGTTGGTTAAGCAACCCTTTTAATGATTCGAGCCCCTTGAAAGAAGCATTGTCAGGATGATCCGTTTTGCCTGTCTCCGTGTTTAGAGATTTTATGACATTATCAAGAGTCCTTGCAGCATCTTCAAGAGATTTTACAGCAGCAATTTCAAGGGATTTTTTGCTGCGGATCTCCTCAAGAAGTCTGGTTCGCTTTTGCCTTTCAACAGTGATGTTCTGAATCTGCTTTTCAAGATTCTGTTCGCCGGACTGTTGCTTTGCCTGCCGCGCATTCAGATTGCCCTGCAATTGATCAAGACGGTTCCTGTTCTCAAAGAGTTTGTCTATCGCTTTTTTGTCGTAATCTAAAATCATTTCAAGATACTTCTTACGCTGAAAAAATTCATCCACAGAATCCACAGATGCAAGAAGATGCATTCTCCCGAGCCAGTTCAGTTTATAAAGCGCAACAAGCCGTTTTGAGACATAATACTCCAGGCTTTCTATTGTGTCTGTAACCGCCTTTGACTCATTGTTAATATTTACAATCTGCCTGTTTATCCCCGACAGTTCATTTCTTAAAACAGAAATATTTTTTCTTATGTTGTTGATTGTAATATCCTGTTCATTCAGGCTGTTTATAACCAGATATTCTTTTTTAGTGATGTTTACTATCGCAGCTTTGCTTTCCTCGATTTTATTGTTGATTCTTTTTGCCTCTTTTTGGAGGTTGTCGATATCACCGGATGGTTTTAAGACTGTTTTCTTTACGGGTTCGGGTTTTGTAACAGGATGTGAAAGCTGCACATAGATGCTTTTATTTCGTATATAACCCACATGGCCTTCATGTGATACTTTCAGCCATCCGTCAATATGCTTGATGACAACAACCGTTTCGCCTTTAGCAAGAATCCTGACACGGGGTTGGTTCCTGTCGGGTCCTTTGCGCATATGGAGTTTGCCGGAAATCACCGTTCCTGTTTCAGTGGAATCAGAACCACTGTATCCGCTGGTTCCAAACAGAAGTAAAAACCATACGGACAGAATTAT
>JAUYEO010000307.1 GCA_030689795.1 Desulfobacterales bacterium
GGATTTTTAAAAGATAAAAATCTTGGCCGCAGCAGAATTAAAACATCTTTTAAATAATCCGGCATCTGTTATTCCTGTATTTTTCTTTTATAATGAGGTCAGTTTGATGAATGCATCTTCCAGATCAGCATCAGCAAGGAGTGATTTTTTCTTCAGATCGTCGGTAGTTCCTGTTGCGATCATAACTCCCTTGTGTATTATGCCGATCCGGTCGCACACATCTTCCGCAACTTTCAATGTGTGAGTCGACATGAAAATTGTCAAACCCTGCCCCGAGAGATGTTTAAAAAGATCTTTGACCATCCTGACGGCAACCGGATCAAGTCCCACCATCGGTTCATCAACTATTATCACTTCCGGATCATGGAGAAGGGCTGCCGCCATTATAAGCCTCTGCTTCATGCCGTGTGAATATGATTCTATAAGTTCGTCAGCCCACGCAAGAAGCGAAAACATATTAAGCTTCTCTTCAGCCCTTGCGACGAAGGAGCCGTTGTCTACACCGTAAAGGTTTCCAATAAATCTTAAAAACTCATTTCCCGTCAGTTTTTCATACAGATATGGCCTGTCCGGAATAAAGCCTATGTTTCTTTTGGCTTTTTCAGGTTCGTCTTTCATGCTTATACCGCAAATGTCGATGGAACCTGAAGTCGGATCCATTATTCCGCCCATCATCTTTATGGTGGTTGTTTTTCCGGCCCCGTTAGGTCCGATAAATCCGAATATTTCACCTTTCGGAATAGAAAGGCTTAAATTGCTTACCGCAGTGAACTCTCCGTATTTTTTTGTCAGATTTTCAAGATGTATCATTTGTAGTCAATCACCTTCAGTTTAACCTTTCCGATTATGCCCATAAGATCAAGCTGTTCTTTGGGGTCTCCCGATGAGAACCTGATATGGGTCACATCGGCAGGTATCTGTTCGAAGAGAGGATCAACCGTAACCCATCTCCCGAGATACAAAAGATTCCATGCGTGGTAATAAAACCGGCCGTTTAAATAAACAAGTCCCGATTCGATCTTTGCAGGTATTCCTGCCGCTCTTGAAAGAGCGGCCATAAGAACCGCGTGTTCATTACAGTCGCCTGCCTTATTTTCAACGGTTGATATCGCGTCGGGCAGAGATATAACCGGCCTTTTTTCTATGTTGGCGTTTATCCATTTCATGATCTTCTGCGCTTTTATCAAAGGAAGATCAGCCGGATCTGTCGTTTTTGCGACAATATCGATTATTTTTTTGTTATCGGACTGTATAAACTGTGTGGGCTTAAGAAAATAAAGCCAGAATTTTTCGGTTTGCTTTGTATAAGGGTTCTCGGGGAGATCAAGAAGGGATTCTTTTCTGATAGCAAGAATCCGGTTTTCAAATATCTGTCTTTCTCCGTTCATCATTAATGAGCCTGTTTCTATGCCTTCAATTCTGACTTTCAAAAAAGAAAGTTTCCCGGGATCATCTATTACGACATTGGACTGGACCGAAGCGATCTTTGTTAAATCTTCGCTTGCCTGAAGGGATAATCCGTTCAGGGCGTCTTCTTTTGTCGTTTTTTCAAGGCTCATTCCCAGGATGCCTTTTTCCCTGAGGATTTCCCCGTTATTTCCGATCCACAGATACTGTGTTGTTCCTTTAAAAGTAAGCAGCATCTTTATCGCGGTTGTTTTTTCTCCTCCTGTAATAATCTCTTCTTTTTCGCCGACCTTCACAAGCACAGGCACCTGTCCCATTGTAGCCGGGTCAAAAATATCAAGAGTGAAAACATCCCCCGGGTTTGCTCCTCCTGCAAAAGCCGCATCTGCTATCCCGGCAGCAAGGTATGGCTTATTACTGACAGGAATGTCGATTTTGCGCGGAGCCCCTGAATCCCGGGTATAGATTGATAATATTTTTCCATTGATCTCTCCGTTTGCCCTGAAAACAAACTTTCCGGAGCTTATTTCAAAATCAAACGTTCTGAGCGTCAGATCCGGATTCAACTTCCCTTCCGTTTTAAGGTTTATATCCTGGATCATTCCCATTGTATTGACCCGCATGAAGACATACTCCTGCATTTTGTACCCGTCCGCCTCTTTTGAAAGAACCGAGCGGGAAAACCCTATCTTCCTGTCATGCTGCAAAATCTTCATCCAGGTATCTCTTTCAGCCAGACCTTTTTCCGGAGTAATGAAAGCATATTCCGGTATATCTTTATTGAAAAATCCAATACGCTCGGCCAGTAAAAAGGCAAACAGAAGGCACAGAAGTGCGCCCGCAATCAGAAATGATTTATTTTTATATAGATGCATAATTTACAGATAAGTTTACAGATGAATACCAGTTAACAAGCTTTTACGAATGTATCAATATCAGACAGCATGCGTATTAAGTCAAGTGTTTGATAAAAAAGCCGATTAAATATTGACTTTCCACGATGGTTTTTTTATTTCAATAATCAGGAGGAGAAATGCCATGAACAGCAGATACATTGATCTGGAAATACAGGGAGGGGTAACCAGGAGATTCACAGATCTTGTGCTGGACTACACAGGGACGCTCTCTTTAGACGGCGTTCTCCTGCCCGGCGTAGCGGAACGCCTTAGCCCGTATCTCGGCCGGCCTGCGCATTACGATCATGACAGCCGACACATTCGGCAAGGCGGCTGACCAGACAAAGGGTCTGCCTGTAGATTTCAGGATCATCAAAACGGGTGTCGAAAAGGCGGATGCTGTTTTGATGATGGGCGGCGAAAAGGTAATTGCCGTCGGCAACGGCCGGAACGATGTACCGATGATGGACAAGGCAGGCTTGAAAATTGCGGTTATGGGCCCGGAAGGGGTATCAGCAGAGCTGGTCCGGGTTGCAAGTTCTGGACTCCCGTTTTCACGGGAGTGACGGGATTTTATACTTTTTGCAAAGCCGTCAACCTTGACATACACATTATTGCCTGTTAGAATGTGTACAGAAAAATCAGGGGGGTGATGAAAATGCGAACCAATATCGTGATCGAAGAAGAACTTATTAAGAAAGGCATTGAGTATACAGGGCTTAAGACAAAAAAAGAGGTCGTCAACTTTGCCTTGCGAGAACTGATCCAGAGGAAAGAGAGAAAAGAAATTCTGCGATTCAAAGGAAAGCTCCACTGGGAAGGCGATCTGGAAGAGATGAGAAGGAGCCGCTTCAATGATACTGGTTGATTCCTCCGTCTGGATCGATTTCTTCAACGGCACAGAAGGAAGTGCCGTCTCCGCCCTGGAAAAGCTGATAGCCGATGAAGAGGAAGTGTATCTTTCTGAATATATCCTGACTGAAGTCCTACAAGGATTCAGGGATGACAGGGAATACAAAGCGGCCCTGCGATGTCTGCTCAGATTCCCCATTGCCCGGCTGCGGGATAAGGACTCTTATATTGAAGCAGCACAAATCTACAGACAGTGCCGGAAGCAGGGCATCACCATCCGCAAAACCGCCGACTGTTTCATCTCCCGTACCGCCATAGAAAATGACCTTTTTCTGCTCCACAAGGACAGTGACTTCGACCTGATTGCCTCGGTTTGCCCTTTAAAAATTTATGTATAATATAGGGAACGAATTGGGGTCGTTCCCTATAATTGACGGTCTCGTAAAAAGTCATATGCGAACGGATTTGAGATTTTTGGGAAATAGATTTTTAAATTACTGAGCGTTAAAAATCACAAGCTGTTTGAGGGCGTTAGCCCGAGTTCTTGTGATTTAGCGAAGTGATTTAAAA
>JAUYEO010000309.1 GCA_030689795.1 Desulfobacterales bacterium
CATGCCAACCGGCAGCTCCGGAAGATGACGGATCGCTATCTCCTCATCCGAGACTCAGCACAACCGCTGGAACTGAATGTCATCGACAATTACCAGGCGGGGGAGATCCGTTCCACGAAAAATCTCTCCGGCGGCGAAAGCTTTATTGTGAGCCTTGCCCTGGCGCTCGGCCTTTCTCATATGGCAAGCCGGAATGTACGGGTTGACTCGCTCTTTCTTGATGAAGGATTCGGAACCCTCGACGAAGATGCGCTTGAAACAGCTCTGGAGACTCTTGCCGGACTACAGCAGGATGGCAAGCTCATCGGCGTTATCTCGCACGTCGCTGCGCTCAAGGAGCGCATAGGCACGCAGATACAGGTAACACCAGAAACAGGAGGGCGCAGCAGTCTGACCGGCCCTGGATGCAGGAGGATTTAGCCGGGCGGTACCGCCGTGATCTTTGCCCACAATCACCCTTCCGGCGAACTCAATCCCAGAGCGATTTGAAAATCCACGAGCAACTGACTGAAGCCACTAAAATACCGGGCTTGCGGGTGTTTGATCATCTCATCATTTCAAAAAAAGGGTATTATAGTTTCCAGGAGAAAGTCGCTGGATAACGGTATCAACCGCAAATCTCGATTTAATAAACAAGGAAGGAAAATCTTGAAGATTCTGCACACATTCGACCGGTACATCGGCCGCGCTCTCTATGGACGCAAGCGATATGACGAGTTTGAGGCCTTTCTGAATTGGCTGGCCGTCACATTATACACCATGTTGCCAATCGGGAGGTAAATTGACCACATGGAGAGGGATAGTAACCTGTCCTAAAGCTTTTTCAGTTGATTGTTACGAATTGTCGGTATATATATACGAATACCGACATTTAGTAACAAGGAATCTCTATGAGACAAAATCAGGAACAGAGGAAAAAGGTCATTGCCCTCGTGAAAAAAGGGGGAGTGCTTCGTCCGCGCGATTTGGACCGGTACGGAATTACGCGGGTTGTGCTGCAGCGTCTGCGCCATGATGGCATCGTGGAACGGGTTGGCCACGGACTTTACCGGCCGGTAAAGTCAACCGCGAACGAACAGATGACGATGATGGAGGTGTGCAAACGCGTATCGCATGGGGTTATCTGCCTCCTTTCCGCTCTTCGCTATTATGACCTGACTACTCAAGCTCCCTTTGAGATCTGGCTGGCGATTGACGTGAAGGCGCGTAAACCTCAAACTGACCTACCAATCCGTATTGTTCGATTTTCCGGTCAGGCTTTCAGTGAAGGGGTGGAGAACCACAAGGTGGATGGCGTGACGATAAAGGTCTACAAACCGGCCAAGACGGTAGCCGACTGCTTCAAATACCGCAACAAAATCGGGCTGGATGTCGCCCTTGAATCCCTGCGTGAATGCCTGAAAGCCCGCCGCTGCACTATGGACGAGCTGTGGTATTACGCGAAAATCTGCCGGGTGAGCAACGTGATGCGGCCGTACCTGGATGCCATGACCATATGACACAAGCAAGAATAGCAAACGTAGCCGCATCTGTTCGGCAGCGGCTACTCAATCAAGCCAGGCAAAAGCGGATCGACTTTAACCTTATACTGACCCGTTATGGGCTGGAGCGTTTTCTCTATCGCCTTGGCAGATCAGAATATCGCGACAGGTTTATCCTGAAGGGAGCCATGCTGTTTCCTCTCTGGGGGATGCAGTCCTATCGTCAAACCCATGATATTGATCTCCTCGGTTTCGGCGAAAGCGACATCGAGACGCTTATCGGAACGATCCGCGCTGTCTGTCTGACAGATGTGGAAGATGACGGTGTCCGTTTCGATCCGGAAAGCGTGCAGGCCGAGATTATCAGGGACGAGATGGAATATGGAGGCTTCAGATTGCGATTCAATGCCGATCTGGATGGTGCGCGCATTCATGTGCAGGTGGACATAGGTTTTGGGGATGTGGTCACTCCTGATGCCGTTTCGGCTGATTTTCCGACCCTGCTTGACCTGCCTACGCCGCATCTGCGAGTCTACCCACGGGAAACAGTGGTTGCCGAAAAATTTCAGGCAATGGTGCAGCTTGGTATTGCCAACAGCCGGATGAAGGATTTTCATGATCTATGGATGATCGGCCGGCTGTTCAATTTTGATGGGCCGACGTTGGCAAATGCAATGGCAAGGACATTTGAGCGCAGGAATACTCCTTTACCGTCTGATATACCCCTGGCATTGACAGCAGAGTTTTCAACAGACGGTCAGAAGCTCCGCCAGTGGCACGGATTTTTGAACCGGGCGGGGTTGTCGGTAGACGTTAAACTTGCCGAGGTTATAATCTTCATCGTGACATTTGTTATGCCGCCTGTTAGATCGTTGGTCCAGGGTGAATCTTTCGTCAAGTCCTGGCCGCCTGGGGGACCGTGGAAAGAAGTCCTGTGACCGGATCGGGTTTCTATAAACACAAGGGAAAATAAGAAATGAAGATTCTCTACACATCCGACTGGCACATCGGACGTTCTCTACATGGTCGCAAGCGATACGGAGATTTCGGATAAGAATAAAAAGACCCATCTGTGGCAAATTCTGAAGTACTGCGGTATATATAAAGAACGCATCCATATTGAGAAAATTCGAAGATGATCTCATCAGAAGCGAGACGATGAGGTCTGCAGAGCAGTCTCTTCAGCTTTTAACTGCGATGTGGAATGAAGGGATTGCCCTCGGCGTCCTGCCTCCCTCAGACCCACGGGAAGGCATTGACGTGGATGTCCGGATTGCGGGGATACTGAATTCATGTTTGACAAAACCCTTGTCCGATTAGGAACAACGATGAACCATGGAATTTGGTGCCGCGGCGGATGAAAATATTTTCAAATCCTGAAATCCGTTGACAGATTTTGATAAAGAATTATAAGATGACGCCTCTCTCGTTGATAGATGCGGGAATACGCCCGCTATTTTTAAGTTAAATATAAATGTATGCCATATGGACTTCAAACTCGTTTTCGAAAAATTACTGAAAAACTTCCATGAAAAGCATGTCCGTTATGCGCTCATCGGAGGCTTTGCTCTCGGCGTACAGGGCGTTTCAAGAGCTACAACCGATATCGATTTTCTAGTCCACCGCGATGATATGCCGAAAGTTGACATTATTCTGTGCGAACTTGGCTATAAGATGCTGTATCAGTCCGAAAACGTATCGCAGTATAAATCTCCGCTGAAGATTTTGGGTTCGATAGATTTTTTGCATGCTTTCCGGGAAATTTCGGTTGAAATACTTCAAAGGGCTCAGGAAAAAATGATTTTCAATGAGACGACAGCTCTGAAGGTGGCAACCGTCGAAGACCTGATAGGATTAAAGGTGCAGGCCATGGCAAACGATATATCGAGAAAAAGTATGGAACTTACGGATATCGAATCGCTTCTTGCAGAGCACGGGCACTCGGTTGACTGGACTCTTCTGGAAAGCTTCTTTTCACTGTTCGGGCTTGATGAACTTTTCGGACAACTCAAAAACAGGTATGGACATGCTGAGTGAAAAAGAAAAGCAGGAGAGGCTGGAAATGGCCGGATCCAAATCGCTTCTTTACGATATGCGCCGGTTGAAGGCGGCGTCGCAGAATGCCTTTGTCAGGGACGGAAAAACGGATATCGACTTATATATTGAATTTTTAAACGCATACAACGATTTCATAAATCACCGGCCAAAGCCTTTCAAGCCTATAAAGGAAAGCAAAATGATATTATAGAGTATCATTTGTTGCTCCGGTTTGTGCCCCGGCGTTTAAGACCGGTTCTTCCGTTATCCGCCTCTGGCGGACTAAAACCTGCTTCATCTGCGCCCGGAAAGCAAATTCTTATCCTATAAATTCAATTGCCTTTTCAATTTCCTGTTCGTTAAAAACATGAATTCCGTTTCTTTCAAACAGAGCGGCTGTAACGCCTTTGCCGGATTTCAGAGTCTTTGTACAAGTTCCGTCATATATCAATGAATTTCCGCATGAGGGGCTCTTTTCTTTCAAAATGGCAACTTTGATATTGTTTTTTATTGCAGTTTCAAGAGCATTTGCAGCGCCGTTTAAATAAAAGAGGGTGACATCGTCCCCGCTTTTGTTTTTAACAGTTGCTTTCCCATCGAGGACATCGAATCCGTCTTTGCCGCAAATTTCTGCAGGGTTCCTCGGCACAGGCAACCCGCCTGCGACTTCAGGGCAGAACGGAATCATAACCGCTGTTGATCTTAAAATATCGGTCATCATCTTTGAAACAGGAACAACCAATCCGTCATAGCGGACTTTTTCTCCCAGCAAACAAGCGCTGACTAGTATCTTTTGCATGAATTTGCTCTTTATTATTGCCGGCGGTTTTCATCGCGGCTTGTATTGTTATATTAAATGGTATAATAACCTATCCATAAAATAACCGCAATGACGGCTTCGTAAAAAGTCATTCTGTCCGCCGCGGCGGACGCTTCATCTTTCGTCATTGCAGCGTACTTATATATACGCTTCATTCCTCAAGATTCGCGCGCCTTGCATAATGAGTTTTTTACTTTGCCGTCGGAAATTGAGCTGTATACGAAGCCGTCAATAATTATCATCTGATAGTCAAATAACGGAGAAAAATGACTGCTGAAGGCGATATCGTACTTATATATTTTGAAGGCAAACCGCTTGTGTTTGCAAGAATTGAAAATATTCTTCCGGACTCGAAACCGGCCTGGTATCATGTCAAGCTGCTGATGCTTCAGGTGCCTGTTCACACCATAACCTGGATATTGAGAGATTCGTACATAGACGGCGCCGAATTTACCATGAACGGAAAGAAGGTAAGGCTGGAGCGTGTTTTTTGTCCTAAAGATCCCGAAGAGCCCAAAAGAGATAAAAAAATCCCGGAAGCAAAAGATTCTGGCGGCGCAAGGGTCATTTCCTTTGCGGATCTGAAGAAGAAATAAAATAAATCAGAATTCAGTAGTCAGGAGTCAGAAGTCAGGGTTCAGCAACGGTTCACTGACATCTCATATTTAGAATTCTGTGCTTCTAATTTAAGATTCTGCTGTAAAACGCAAATATTTGAAAAATAATATAATAACCCTCATATAAATGTATTCATGAAAATCGGATCTGTTGTTATAGAAAATAATACGGTGCTGGCTCCTGTTGCCGGCATTACCAACCTTCCTTTCAGGCTTATGGTAAAAAGAGCCGGGTGCGGACTTGTATGCTCCGAGATGATCAGCGCAAACGGAATTATTTTCGGTTCCCGGAAAACAATCAGTATGCTCGATTCCTTTCCTGAAGAAAAACCGGTCTCTTTCCAGATATTCGGCTCCGAGCCGTCAATCATGGCGGATGCGGCAGTAATAGTGGAATTACGGGGGGCTGATGTCATAGATATCAATTTTGGCTGCTCGGTCAAAAAGGTAGTAAAAACAGGCGCCGGGGTTGCTCTTATGAAAGAGAAAAGGAGAGCCGAAGATGTTTTGAAAGCCGTCAGGAATGCCGTAAAGATTCCTCTCACCATAAAAATCAGAACCGGTTGGGAAAAATCCGGAGAGGATGCCCTTGCAATAGCTGAAATCGCCGAAAGCTGCGGAGTGGATGCGATTGCCGTACATCCGAGGACGGCAGGCCAGGGCTTCAGGGGAAAAGCAGACTGGTCATTGATATCGAGAGTAAAAGAGAGAGTCTCCATTCCGGTCATAGGAAACGGCGATATCGTGGAGGCTGAAGATGCTGTTGAAATGCTGAATCAGACCGGATGTGATGCCGTCATGATCGGGAGAGCCGCCATCGGCAATCCGTGGATATTTTCTCAGGTGACTTCTCTTCTTTCCGGAAAGCATTTGCCGCCTGTGGGCATTGCACAGCGGTTTTGTGCCATGAAGGAATACCTGGAAGCAAACGTAAAGTATTTCGGGGAAAAGCAGGCATGCTATATGATGCGAAGCCGCCTCGGCTGGTTTGTAAAGGGGCTTCCTTCAAGCGCCAATTTTCGTGAATCCATAAAGCATATAATGTCTGAAAATCAGGCAAAAGAAATGATCGACTCATATTTTGACTTTGTACGCAACAAAACGGATCATGCTCTTATTTGTGCGTAAAATACATTGAGGAGGCGACATGAACGGACTGCTTTTTATAGATGACGAGGAAGGGGTGCGCCGTTCCGTAGTCAGGGCTCTCAAAAATGAGCCATATGAGTTATACACCTCGGCTGACGGAGAGGAGGGCATAGAGTTTATAAAGAATAACCCCTCTCTGTTATCGACTGTCATTTCGGATTACCGGATGCCCGGATTAAATGGCCTTGATACGCTTTCTGCCATAGGAATGATCAATCCGGAGGTGACGAGGATAATTCTGACGGGATATGCGACGATGGAAGCCGCAATACTTGCGACAAACGAAGGAATCGACGGTTTCCTCACCAAGCCTTTCGACAATATCGAGTTAAGGGCCAAAATCCGTGAGATAAATGTGCGGAAAAGGCTGCGGCAGTTTGTTTCCCAGCAGATATACAGGGAGATAGAGAATTCAACCGGGTATCTCAAGCCGACATTTCATGAGGTTTCCATTCTGTTTTCGGACATCCGCGGATTTACCAACATGTCCCAGAATATTTCCCCGGATACGCTGGCTGAATTTCTGAATAATCATTATTTTTCACCTCTGGGGGAGATAGCGTACAACTTCAACGGGACTGTTGATAAGCATATCGGAGACAGTATCATGGTCGCTTACGGCTCGCCTGTTCTGTTTCACGATGATGCCGACAGGGCGGTGAAATCGGCAATAAAAATGCAGGAGAAGGCGAGGCAGATAGATGATATGCTTGGAGGGAGAAACGGCTTGAGGCTCAGGATAGGTATCGGAATCGCAACCGGCAAGGTTTTTTCAGGCATACTCGGATCTTTGCGGAAGAAGGAATATACTTCGGTGGGAATGGCGGTCAATATGGCTGCAAGATTGCAGAGCCGCGCAAAGGAAGGAGAAATACTCATCAGCGAATCGACTTTTAAGGGGCTTTCAAAGGATATAGACGCCGAAGCCCTTCCCCCGGTAACCGTAAAAGGAATCAGCGAACCCGTCAATATATATAAGGTCAGATATTCTTTATTACCTGATCTTTAAAATGCTTCCGGCTTTTACATCGCTTCCGGTCAAGATGACCGCTTCAGCCCTGTCCCGGAAAACAGCTGCTATTTTGACTGTTCCGGTTTTTTGCCCCGGCATGAAAAATTTCTGCCCGTCAGCTCCCGAAATAATTTTTCCGGCATCATAAGCATCAAAAACCATTCCGGTTTTGAGTCCTGCATTTTCCCCTGATGATATGGTTATCCCGCCTCCCTGACCTGAAATGACAAATCCCTGCCAGGGTTGTTTTGTTATCTTACTGCAAACCGATTTTCCTATCAGAAAAAGAGCGTCTGTTATCTTCTCTTTAAATTCCATTACGCATTTCGGGGTTTTACCCATGAGAGCATCATATTCATGTTCCGCTATTTCTATTTGTTGTTTTATACTTTCTTCATAGATTTTGGTTCCGGTTGCAGCATCATAAACATTGATTATCATATCGATCCGGGCAAAAGATTGAGACCTTTCAAACCATAAAAGGCCCCGTTTTTCTTCTACTCCGGCAATATCGATCAGAGAGCCGGTTATTATTGCATTCATGCCCGCCTCTCTTCCGGCTTCTGCAATTTTAAAGCTGTCTATCTGGCCAGAACCGGTTTTCGGGAGTTTTCCGGACAGGATGTTATTTCCGGTCTCTTCCGGTTTTATTAATGAAATACCGGGGCAGGCTTTTTCAAATTTCAGGAAAAGGTTGTTTTGAAATATCTCTTCAAATTCACCCTGTCCGATAAAGGATTTGTTTTCGAACTTTGTCAGGGCGATTCTTTTTATAAGGTTATTTCCGGAAGGTTTTGATATGTCGTTTTTGCCGGAGCTTGTCCCCGCCTGAAAAAGCGAGCAACCTGCCGCAAGGCAGGATAGAGAAAAAATTATAAGAAAAACTGTCGTATTAACGACTGAAATCCGTTTGTCTGAAATCATTTGCCTGCCTTATAGGCTGCAACAGCCCGTGTTGTTATTCCACCCCTTGCGGTAAATTCGCCGGTGATTTCCATCCTTTTGGGTTTTAATATCTCAACAAGATCATCCAGGATGCGGTTTACGACATGCTCGTAAAAAATGCCTACATCCCTGTATTGAAGTAGATAATATTTCAATGACTTGAGTTCGATTATTTTTTTGTCCGGAATGTATCGTATGATTATGCATCCAAAATCCGGAAGTCCCGTCATGGGGCAAACAGACGTAAATTCAGGCTGTTCAATTTCAATATCGATATCCCTCTTCTGCCTGTATTTGTAATCCATGGGTGAAAGGATGCTTGTTTTGATAGTATCCGGGTTTTCTATCTTGTATCCGGGTTTCATCTTTTTTGATTTGATCATATTTTTTTCTCCATATGGGATTTGATTATTGCTTTTAATAAAATATAAATCAGTTTATGTCAAACCGCTAATACAGAAATCCCGCCAGACGCAGTTTACGCAATACCGCCCGATATACAGCGTCAAATTCCGGAAGGAATGCCATTTGTGCCGAAAGACGGAGATTCCAGAGCTTTTTCAACCGGACCTCTTTCCGAATCAATCCATCTTTGAAATCGGATAATATTTTTTGCCGAAATTCCATTTTCAGTTCGACGGCTTCAGTCAACAATGCGAGGTCAACATATTTATTGTTTGTCAGGTACCATAAATCGTAAAGATCGCGCGGTTCGTTTCGCGCCGGATCGATAAGGGCGACAATTTTTTCCGCTGCAATCTCCTGGATCGAATAAACGCCTATTTTTGCATCATCCGGCAGGTCTTCATATTCGCCGTAAGCTTTGAGGACGGGTCTTGATGCGATGGGAAAGACGATCTTTTCCTTTATGGTAATATCTATCTTGATCTCCTTCATAGCAGCGCCGGGCAAGGGACCTTCATATCCAAGGTAGAAGGTATGGCTGTTTTCATGAGAATGGCGGTCATTCCGTCCGATGTGAAGTTTGATACCCGAACTCCTTTCGACATATTCAAAAACAAATATGAGGTGCTCATTTATCTTTTCAAAAGAAACAACTTCTTTCAGCGTGAAATCGAGATCTTCGGAAAAGCGATAATCCGGGACATAACATTTCCTGATGGCTGTGCCGCCTTTGAAAGCAAGGACATCTGTGAGAGATGTTGTTGAAAGTCCTGCAAGAAACCAGGAAAGGCAATAGTCCCGTTCCAGAACAGCCTCCGGAATGCGGCGGCCTCCTTTCCTGGCAAGACGATTCGAGAGTAAAGACAGGTTCCGTTGAGGTATCATTATGTCCTCACTACAGACAGGAGTTCATCTGGGGTCACATTAAGCTGCAATCTCCACTTTCTGATAAATTTGCCTTCAGACGGCAGAATCGGATCAAGCCTTGCATATGTGTCCGTCAGGCGGCAGCGAAGAATTTCCATCTGTTCCAGAGAACCGACAGAATAGAGTTCCATGAGGTAACCCAGCCTGCGGATGACGGCGCCGACATTCATCTTTATTGCGTACTCGACGAGAAGGGCCGGATTCAAGTCCTGTCTGCGCATCCAGATTCCTTTGGCAGCTTCCGTGATTCCGCCGCAATATCCGGGCTGGTTGAGACTGTCAATGATCGTTTTATCCATGTCGCTGACACGTACCTTTTCCTGTTTGGTCACCCAGTGATCGGCCATGCCGAAGAAGTTTTTCCTTTTGCAGGTAACGAATTGAAAATCGACACCCATGATATGAAGAGACCGACGTTTTACTGTGGTTGTTACATGTACGGCATAACGGGGTTGGGTGACCATTCCATGGATTTCCATGGCGGTTCCGTGAGACAGGCAATAGTCTTTCCCACCGGCCAGCTCACGGGCAACGATGAGGGGGCTTCCCATGTATTCTCTTTCTTTACCCAGTTCGTAAGGTATCAGTATGAACAAGCCCGGTTTCAATCGAGTCGCCACTCCTCTGTTAACAAGTTTTCTGAGCATGTTGCGTGCGGAGTCCCCGTCCAGCCTGAGGATTTTCCGTACATCTTCAATGCGGAAAATATTCTTGTTTTCATCATAGAGCGAGGTGACCAGATGCGCGGCCTGAATGCCCAGCGTCTTCGTGATTGTATTATGTTTCAATTCCATTACGTGCCCCCTGAAGACACAAATTGCACCTAATACATAATATAGTCAACAAAAAATATGTTCCAGTTGATAGTGTCCGTCCGGAAACTAATTAAATTGACAGCTCCTATCAGTCATGATTTATAAATTAAAAATAGTTATATTCGGTAAAAGATCCATGAGTTTTGCTGTATCCGACGGCTGCGACGCCGAAGTCGGACACCGCTTTTAATGAAGGGCAGATGATCGTGGCAGAAGGTTATCCGGAAAAATCGGATTATATATTAAAAACAGGGGCATGATCATGTCGTTACTTCCGGAATGGCGCTTTCGCAAAATGCAGCCCGGTGAGATTAACATCGACCCCATCGAAGAGGAGTTTTTCACAACCGAAGCCTTGGGAAGCATTACTGATGCTCTGGTGCGTGAAGCAATCCAGAACAGTCTGGATGCCCGCAACGGCAGCGGCCCTGTCACAGTCCGGTTTGATCTTCAAAAAATCTCTCTTCAGGATCAGCCGGCCATTGCAGAGCGTTACTTCAGCCGTCTCGGAGACCACTTGCAGGCTAAACAAAGCGGCCTGCAGGACGTACCCTCTTTTAATCCGGAGATGGACTGCCTTCTTATAGAAGATTTCGGGACCAGAGGGCTTCAGGGTGATGAAAATCAGTACGACGATGCGGATGATAACGGAAAGCTAAACGATTTCTATTATTTCTGGCGCAACATTGACGGTCTCGTAAAAAGTCATATGCGAACGGATTTGAGATTTTTGGGAAATAGATTTTTAAATTACTGAGCGTTAAAAATCACAAGCTGTTTGAGGGCGTTAGCCCGAGTTCTTGTGATTTAGCGAAGTGATTTAAAA
>JAUYEO010000310.1 GCA_030689795.1 Desulfobacterales bacterium
TTTTAAATCACTTCGCTAAATCACAAGAACTCGGGCTAACGCCCTCAAACAGCTTGTGATTTTTAACGCTCAGTAATTTAAAAATCTATTTCCCAAAAATCTCAAATCCGTTCGCATATGACTTTTTACGAGACCGTCAAATATAACTGGGAGGCAATGCAAAAAATGTCGCAACTCATTACCGCCATCTTTGAAAACGGCGTTTTCAGGCCCATGCAGAATGTCGACGTAAAGGAACACGAAAAAGTAACGATAAAAGTAGTCTCTATGCATGACTGGCAAAAACGGATTGACCGCATCATGAATAAAATTCATGAGAAAACCGCTCTATACAGCTCTGAGGAAATGGAATTTGACATTATTCAGGCTGTAAACGAAGTGCGTGAAGAAAAAAATGGCCGTTAAAGCCGTTATAGATACAAACATATGGGTTTCCGCCATATTGAAGATTTGGTACTGTATATAGCGATACACGCCCTTACGGCATTCTTTTTTATTATTGGCTTTTTCAACAAAAGACAGTGGAGACTTTTTCCGGGAAAGACAATCAAATAAAAACTACATAATTTTCACCCCTCTCTATATTTCTTCAGCAAAAGGATTCTATCTGTTAAAGAATTGAAATATCAAAAAACTTCAAAGGCTTATAAAAAGATTCCCAACTGTGCCCCGATCTTGCTTGACCTTCAACGAAGAAGTTGCTATTTTCCATCTTACCGAATCTTACACACTCAGGAGATAACTATGATTACCACAACTTTGTCAGGAAAAGGTCAGATTGTCATCCCCAAATCTCTTCGGGAGAGCCGCCGATGGCGGCCGGGCACTCGGTTTATTGTCGAGGAAATGACATCCGGTATCCTTCTGAAGCCCAACCGGACATTTCCGCTCACCCGCCCGGAGGATGGACTTGGCTGCACCGGCTACCAGGGACCAGTCATCAATGTTCAGGACATGGATCAGGCGATTCAAAGTGATATCCGCAAGCGCTGGCGGAAAGGGAAAACGGAATGATCGCACTGGATACCAATGTCTGGGTTCGTTACGTCACCAACGACGAACCCGAACAGGCAAAGCGGGCCCTGGCTGTTTTGGCCGAAGCGGAGGAAATCTTTGTTGCAAAAACAACGCTCCTTGAGTTGGAGTGGGTTCTGCGCTCCGCCTATGAGCTCTCTGCTGCGGCCATCATCCGAGCCTTGCGGCACATCCTTGGTTTGCCCAACGTACAGGTAGAGATGCCGGATCAACTGGAGAAAGCGATCGATTTTTATGAAAAGGGGATCGATTTCGCTGACGCCCTGCATTTGGCATCGAGTCCGGAAGGCGTATCTTTTTATACCTTCGATACCGCCTTCATCAAGCGCGCTCGCTCACTCAAAGCCCCTGTGAAAGCTTTGTGACGAGGCGGCCGACTATGCCGTTTGTTTGATTCGGCATTATCCTGTGTGTTCATATTTCCTCCTTCTTTCCTCTTTTAAGCCAATTTCCGGATCGTGATGTTTGATGATTTCGTAATATGTACTGAGTCAAACAGGTCGATTGAAGATTTTGATGGGTTTGTAGCGATGCTGAGTTAAGAAATCACATTACATGCAGGCAGCAATCATCCGATAATAATCTTGGCAATCTGGCAGATTTTTTTGATATGCTGAGGCTTGCCTTCCCTTAAAAGCTTCCACAGTTCCATAACTTCAAATGGGCACTCTGCTTGAAGCCGGATTTCTTCGTTGTCGAAATTGAACAAAGGACTTGGTACTGTATGTAGCGATACAGGTCCTTGCGGCCATCTTTTTTATTATTGGCTTTTTCAACAAAGGACAGTGGAGACTTTTTCTGGGAAAGACAATCAAATAAATAACCATGATCTGGTCAAGTAAAAAATCGTAAAACATTCATCTTGTAAACTTTAGATGTAAAGGACGTACCCCATATCTCATGGTATTTTTAATCAAATTCACCATTCCATAACCGTTCGAGAAACAACTGCCAGGGTATCGATTCAATATTTTTTGTCAATTGGCGAGGTTGATTTTCAAGACAAACAATACAGCATTTTTTAACCGGCCCGTCTTCTAAAAGAGCCTGCAACGAACCGATATCACCTTCATGGATGCGGGATGAGCCCTTAATTTCCATTGCAAGTTCTTTGTCGCCCATAATGAAATCCACTTCACGGCCGGTCGATGTCCGCCAGAAAGATATAGGCCAGTCGGGATTACGATAAGCCTGATAAGCTTTTAATTCCATTAAAATATAATGTTCGAAAGCTTTCCCGAATTCAGGGCTCCCGATTTTTGGTCGGTGTCTGGCAAGGTAATTAGCCACACCCACGTCAAATAAATAAAACTTTTCGGTAATAATCATTCGCCGCTTTCTGGATTTCTTCCATGGCGGTATTCTAAACCCAAGATACGTATCCTCAAGGATATCGAAATAGGTACGGACAACTTTGTGTGAAACTCCTGTTTCACGGGCAATATTCACGTAATTGATAAGTTCGCTGGAAGTTATCGCCGCTACACGTAAAAATTCATTGAATGCAGGGATATTTTGCGTAAGAGCCTCACTGATAACCTCTTCTTTAAGATAATCGGCAACATAAGAACGCAAATCTTCAACAGGATCAGGCGAAAGGTAGTGGGAAGGAAGCAATCCGGAAATCATAATTCGTTCCAGGTTGAAATCAGTTACTTCCATATACGATAAAGGGGTCATGGTTCTGCGCCAGGCCCGCCCGCCTAACAGATTGGCATGTCCGCGGCGTAATTTGCGCGCACTGGAACCGGTCAGCAAAAACGACAGGGCTTTATTTTCAATGAGCCAATGGACTTCATCAAGGAGGGGCGGTATTTTCTGAACTTCGTCAATTACAATCAGCCCTTTATGATTCTGGTACCGTTCTCTTAACAAAGCCGGGCGCGAGATATATTCCGCCCAAATATCGGTTTTTAATAAATCAATAATCTCAACCCCTGGCAAATTGCGAGAAATCCAATAAGTTTTGCCGACTTTGCGCGGGCCCCATAGAAAAGCGGATTTTCCAGGCGGTAAGTTAATCTCAAACAGTCTTTTTTTAATTTTCATAGTAAAAGCAAATTATCCGGATATATTTCCATTGTCAAGAAATATTGCGCAAGGATACTTACACAAGAGAAGAAAAAAGAGCCGTTTCCGGATGGAAACTGTTTATTGTTCCGGATCATGATTTACGTCCGGCCGGTTGATCAGGTAAATACCCGTACCCACCAGAACAAGCGCCAGCAGCAGCGAATTTGAAATAGTCTCGTTCAGCAGCAGTCCGCCCGCCAGTACGCCGAAAAGCGGCGTAAGAAAAGTAAACGAAGCGATACGTGAAACAAGATAATGGCGGATGAGCCAGAACCAGACGAGATAAGTAATGAATGCGACCCAGACAGCCTGGTAGGCAAGGCAAAAAGCAATAAGCGGAGTCATCAGCACAACTCCCCGTTCACCCATGGCCATTGACGCTGCCGGCAGAACTACTGCAGAAACGCCAAGCTGATAGAGCAGTGTTTTACTGTGCGCAATCCTGGCAAGAGGGCCTGCCTTGA
>JAUYEO010000123.1 GCA_030689795.1 Desulfobacterales bacterium
AGCGGCTTTGGTGAATAGGAGATTCCTCCCATGCCGTTCATTTTTTTGCAGGAGTTCGCCTCAACAACGCAATTTGCCTCGGTAATCCATTTGCGAAGCTGGCTCATATCTCCGGCTGCAATCGACAGGGCATATTTATTGGAATAATCAGGCTTGTTGTTATTAAACCATTTGAATCCGCATTCGTGTATACTGCTGCTGTCATCAACCGAATCCGAGAGCAGGTCAAGCCTCTCAAGCAGTTCTTTTACGGAGTTGCCTTCAATAATAAAGAGCCCGGATTTTCTGCATACCAGAGGCATCTTTCTTTCGGTTAAAACTTTTACCGGCGTTTTTGCCGTATCCTGATATTCGTATCCTTCAAGCAGGATATGCATGCAGTTTCCGTCCCGGGTCATGGAAGCTGTGCACGCTCTCCTGGGTCCGTCGATTCTGTCCCGGTACCAGAATTGAGTAAATGCCGGGAAATGGAGATTGCTTTCCAGCCGGGAGTTAGGCGCTGTAAAGTTTAAAAGGGGGGGTATTGTTTCATGATAGAGGCAAAGGACTGCTTTAATTAGTGAAGCTATCCCTGATGCCGAGCCTGCATGACCGATATTGGGTTTAACTGAGCCGACGGCGCAGAGGGCCGGGGTATTTTTATAAAAACCGTCTATAGTTCCGATTTCAATGCCGTCTTCAAGAGGATCGCCGCTTCCGTGTGCTTCAAAATAGCTGATATCGGATGGGATCAAGGAAGCATCTTTTAATGCTCTTTCGAAAGAAAGGGAATAAGCTTCTTTTAACCGGATGTCTTTGTCAAGGCTGCCTGCACCGGCTTTCCCGATTCCTTTTATGACCGCATAAATTCTGTCATTATCTTCAATTGCCTTGTCAAGCCTTTTTATAACAACGGCTCCGGCGCCTTCCCCGGGAAGAGTCCCTGAAGATGAAGAGTCAAAAGGAGATATCCTGTCGCCTTTCGTAAAGGTTTGCAATCCGTTTGCAGTTATCATGTTCCGTACATCGCCCGCAAGATCCACGGCTCCTACGAGCATCATGTCGGTTTCATTTTCCTGAACAGACCGCACTCCTGCTTCAAGGGCTTTGAGCCCCGATGCTGCGTCACAGGAGACAACAAAACTTGGTCCTCCAAAACGGAATTCACGTGCTATTCTGCTTGCAATTATTCCTCCGAGAGCGCCAAGAGTTCTTGAAGATGTAAGGGGCGGGGAACAGGCATCCTGAATCGATTCGATGTTCAAATCCGGTTCCTCTTTTGACGGATTGAGCAGATCCCACCGGAGATGAAAATCGGTTGCCCCGTAATCAAAGTCGGCTCCTATTACTACTCCCATGCGGGGTCGCTTTTCCCTCGCCGGCAGGCCGGCATCTTTCATTGCTCCTGATGCAACCATAAGAATCAAAAGATGCTGAAGAAGAATATCTGGGATTTCTACCGGCGGAATATGAAAATCACCCGGATCAAAATCTATTTCTCTTATAAAAGCACCCCGTAAATCG
>JAUYEO010000314.1 GCA_030689795.1 Desulfobacterales bacterium
TTTTAAATAACTTCGCTAAATCACAAGAACTCGGGCTAACGCCCTCAAACAGCTTGTGATTTTTAACGCTCAGTAATTTAAAAATCTATTTCCCAAAAATCTCAAATCCGTTCGCATATGACTTTTTACGAGTTCATCATATCTTAAAGGTAACTAAAATTGGAAAGTTTGGTCATCCCCGCTCACATTGGGATACGCTTGGCTGACTGTTAACGAAATGACCGTCATGAGGCTTATTGGACAAAACACGCCGGGAAATATCCAAGGCCCCGACAAAAGACATATTTGCAGGAAACTAAAAGTTGACACTTAAGCTATATTAGAATATTTTCACACATGCGGTTTTTTTGGCGTAGCCACCACGCCCCCCAAAAAAAGGAGAATCGTACATGACGAAAGCAGAATTAGTTGATGCAATAGCTGCCGATGCAAAAATCACAAAAACTGCAGCTGTTGCAGCCCTGGATTCATTTATTAAAAACGTCACCAAGGCATTAAAATCGAAAGATGGTAAAGTCACACTTGTTGGTTTCGGAACGTTTTCAAAAGCAAAACGCGCTGCACGTAAGGGCAGAAACCCCCAAACCGGTGCAGCAATCAAAATTAAAGCACGTACTGTTGTAAAATTTAAAGCAGGGAAAAAGTTAAAAGAAGCTGTGTAGGCCAGAAAACAATTTTTCCGCCAAAAAAGCCGCAACTTTTATGGAAAACACCTACAAAGCAGTAACTCTCAATTTGGAAATGAGATGAGGATTTTCGTTTGAAATAATTGATCTGCAACGCTCGGCATGAGCTACGCGATGCTGCAGTATTCACCGCGGCACTTTATGAATCAAGCGATCGAACCATGCGTTTGGTTAGACGACTGCTCCTGTGCGTACCGCAACTAAGATGAGTGCAAAATACACGATTAGCATGGCCTCCAGCACTATTGTTGCGATGAATAAACCGTTGCCTGCCTGTATCGTGCGCAGTTTGTTACGATTGAGTAAATACACCGGATATACAACGATGAATACCAGTACCATGGCGATTCCCCATGCCATCGGCGAGATGTTCAGAAACGACTTTCGTCCCGGCTTCTTGTAGATTCCGGATACCCAAGCATCGGCAAACGTCGCGCCTCCGAGCACCAAGCTCAGTATTGCTCCCACAATCCCTCCGGTGAAGTAACTAAACAGACTAACACAGAGAAGAAAGCCCATAATCTGGCGCCAAAGAACGAGCTGATTCGTGGGTTGCGTGGCGGATTCGACGGCGCTATCTTTAGTTGTTATTTCCATAGTTCTCACAGTCGTCCAAATATCTATTAAGTTGCTTCTCGTTTTTACGCGAGAGGATTAATTTTATAAACCAATCATGCTGCTCACGGATGGGAGTTTTTCTTTATATGTCTGAAAGCGGTTAAGGCATCCAGAACAAAATCAAATGTTCCGGCTGATCCGCCGTAATAATATACGTTTTTATTTGCCATTACCAGCTCACCCATATGAACGGGCGAGTAATCAGGCTCAGCGCATGACAGCTGAATCCATTCACCCTGTTTCAATTGAAACTTACCTTTCATTTTATCTATGTCATAATTTGATATCTGGGTATCCGTCGCGCGCCAGCTGTTACGGCTTCCATGACCGACAAACACGATGCTTTGATATTTGTTATCCATTAAAACATCCATGAAATCTTTTTCTGTGGCGCTGAAAAAATAATCCGATTTTTCCCCTCTCGAATTAAAATACAAGGTCCATGCCGGGTAACTTCCCAGGAAAGCGATGGGCGGCGCCCAGTAATCATGATCCGAAAAGGCATGGGCGGATAGCAGGATTGCTGCATATTTATCGGTTTTTGCGAACAGGTTTGATACGTATGCGACTGTTGCTATGGGTATATAGACTACCGCGATAATGATGGAGAAATATTTGATCAGGTGTTTTAAACCGATCTTTCCAAACTTCTTCTGGAAGATTAGAGAATATATGCTCATGTTCAATCCAACCTCCAGTTAATTGCTTTTGATGCAACTCATGAAAGAGGCCCGATAAAAAATTGAGCGTTCTGTCGGTAGACAGTTATTGAAAAAAGATTTTATTGTCAAGATAATTGGGCCAGACAGGGGTTACACCATTGATGACAAGACCTTTGTCTGGGCCATTCCCAAGCAGGGGAAAATCCTTTTCCATGCCGCCTTCCTGGGGAGGAAGGAGCTGGAAAAGATTGTCACGGATCTTCGTGAACCGTTGGATGCCAATCCGACTACCATCGGAGACATTCCGGACTTTGACACAGCCTTGGCTTATCATCTTTATGCGGAGCTTCTCAAACCTGTGGCGGAGGGCTGGAAGAGTGCCTCAGATCTTATTGTCGTCAACTCGGGACCGTTATCGTATGGAACGAAAGAGTCCGCTTCCCTTTCGGCTCTGAGCAGATCATTTGCATTCTCTATGTCTTCGATCCATTCTATAATGGATTCGTATTCCCGGAGACTGAGGATAACAGCCTTTTTGTTTTCTTTTTTGTTGACAATATATTCAGGTTTTACGTTTTCTATCAAACTTTGCATTTATCATCTCCCTTTTGAAGGAATGTTAGAGAAAATAAAATAGTTGCAGAAAACCGGCAAATTAAAATTATACGAGCCAATTGCAAAACTCTCGAAAAACCCCTCTCCCCTTGCGGGAGAGGGTTAGGGATAAAAGATTAGAGTTATCAATGAGTTATTCCTTCACCCTCCTCTTAATTCCCTCCCGTCAAGGGTGGGGAGAGGGACTTTTGCAAGAGGCTCATACGTTAAAATTATACGTAATGGAAGGCTCCGAGAAGGAAAAGCGACAGGAAAAGAAGGATAAGAAGAAAGAAAAATAGTATGATTTTGCCGGGGGCGAAAAGAAAGGGTTACAGCACAACATACTGTAACCCTTTTATTATTTAATTCCCTGGTACGCCCGGCAGGATTCGAACCTGCGGCCTACGGATTCGAAGTCCGGCGCTCTATCCAGCTGAGCTACGGGCGCCAAACAATGGGGTGAGTGAAGGGGATTGAACCCTCGACAACCGGGGCCACAACCCGGTGCTCTGCCAACTGAGCTACACCCACCATATGCAGTGGAAGCCTTCTACCAAATAAGAGAATCCATTTCAAGAGATATTTTGAAAAAGAAAGGATTCAAGGATTCGAGGGTTCAAGGGGTCAAGGAAAAACCAGTGATCGGTGATCAGCGATCAGTTATCAGAAACAACGATTCACGATTCATAAACTTCGAAGTACGATGTTCGATATTCGATGTACGATATTCGTATTTTACTGGAAACCGGCTGCCGGCAACTTTCTCTTTTATCCTTTACGCAGTTTCCGAATATCCCCGATACGGATTGTCACGTTCTTTGAATCAAAATATTCGAGAAGCGGTATCAGGAACTTCCGTGACGCCCCGGCCATTTCCTTGAACTGTGGCGCCGACATTTCCCCGTTTTTCCGCAGAAATTCGATCATCCTGTTTTTGATGTCATTGATATTATCGGAATGAAAATAGAGGTCTTCCTTGACCTTTAACAGGATTCCCTCATCTACAAGAAGCGTGAGCACTTCTTTCGCCCTTGCAGGATCCATTTTATGCTCCTGAACCAGTTCCTTCAGATATGGAGGTGTGAGTCCGCTCTCCTTATAGGCCTTTATTATTTTAATTTTTATGCTGCTCTGGTCTTCCCCGAGTGAAACCTTATGCCCTTCAAGACGGACCACGTCCTCGTCAAGAGCAATATTTTTATCTTTTATCATCTGGTTGATTATGAGGATAAAAAGTTTCGGGTTCAGAAAAGCCGGCAATTTTGATTTAAGCTCCTCCTTGGGCATGCCTGCTTTAAGCGGGTTCGCCTTGTGATAAGCATCTATAGAATCGCGCATTTCTTTCTTGAGATTCTCTATTCCGGCCTGATGAAGATAAATTCTGCTTTCTTTATCAATCAGGACAATTATCTTTTTCGACAAAAGATTCTGCAGGTTTCCGTCAAGATGCTTTTCGGAAATGTTTGTCATGACCTTTAAATCTGAAAAGGAGACGCCCATATATCCGGATTCGGCAACATAATAGGCAATCAATTCTTCCGGTAAAAGGCTTGAAAGGCTTTTTAAGCCTTCCGTAACTTCCGGCTTGAATCTCTTATGCTTACGGGGGACCGGGTTGAGGATTTGCCCGCCTGCTATTGTTCTTACGGGAGAAAAGCTCCTTAGAACAAACCTGTCGTCTTTTACAACCGCTGTCGGAGAGTCGAGCCTGAGCTGGGCGACAGTATCTTCCCCGGGAAGAAGCTCCTCCCTGTCAAGCAAAATCAGATTTCCCAGTATTTCACTTGTGCCGGTATGAAACCTCACACGGGTGCGGTTTTTGACAGGCTTCCTGTTGCTTTTAAGAAAGTGCAGGGAAATGTCAAGCATGTACCCTGGGATAAGGGCGCCGGGCGTGGAAACGACTTCTCCACGGTCTACGGATGTCTTGTCAAGCCCCTGAAAATTGATGGCTGTCCGCATGCCTGCAACAGCCTCCTTCACGCTTTCGTTATGGACCTGGATTCCGCGCACTTTGGAAGTTACGCCTGAAGGATATATCATGATTGTTTCCCCGACCTCTACCCTGCCCGATATAAGGGTGCCGGTTATAACGGTGCCGAATCCCTTCATGGTAAAAACCCTGTCCACGGGAAGGCGGAACAGGCCGGAGGAAGAGCGTCCCGGAATTTTCGGACTCAGTTCGTCCAGCGTCTTTATGAATTCGGGGATTCCCTTTCCCGTGACGGCAGATACGGGAAGAAGAGGGGCGCCGTCAAGAAAAGTGTCTTTTACAAACTTCCTGATGTCATCTGTTACAAGCTCCAGCCATTCATCATCAACAAGATCCGTCTTGGTAAGGACAACAAAACCGTATTTTACCCCGAGAAGCTGGCATATCTCCATATGCTCCCTTGTCTGGGGCATCACGCCTTCATCCGCGGCAATCACCATCGCGACAACGTCAATGCCTGTGGCTCCGGCAACCATGTTTTTCACAAACTTTTCATGTCCCGGAACATCCACAATCCCGATTCTCAAGCCGCCCGGAAGATCGAGCCACGCGAACCCTAGCTCTATCGTTATTCCCCGGAGCTGCTCTTCCTTGAGCCTGTCGGTATTTATGCCTGTGAGGGCCTTGACGAGAGTCGTTTTCCCGTGATCAATATGCCCGGCAGTTCCAAGAACAATCTGTTTCACAGATATAATATCCCCTTTATGGTCTCTGGTCTCTAGTTGCTGGTCTCTGGTTTAACCAGAAACTATAAACCAGAAACCACAAACCAATTCCTTGCCCCTTGCTTTTCCCACCTCACGCCTCATGCCTCTTGCCTTATGGCTTCCGTTTTCTCCAGTATTCAAGAACATACGCCACTGTGACTAAAAAAGCGCCCAGTCCAGCAACATATATGATTTTCCAGTCCGGATAAAAAAACCGGGACAATAAAACGGCGAATGCCGCGCCAAGTATAATCCTAATTATAAAAACATAAAATCTGTTCATGATCATAATCCGTTATTCGTGGTTCGTCGTTCGTTGTTTCACGTTGCCACAAAGGCACGAAGTCACCAAGTCAATTTTTTTGTGTCTTTGTGCCTTCGTGGCAATTACTTTTGATCTACGATTCACGATCAACTATCCGCTGTTCAATATTTCACTACATACAAACTCTGCGCAAATGCTGTCAAGAAGAACCATGCCTTTTCTTGTGAGAGCGCATTTATCATCGCAGGTAACTATAAGCTCCTTTTTGCTTAAATCCGATATGGTCTCCCTGAAAATATCCCCGAACTTTACATTGAATTTTTCGTTGAAAAAACCGATATCTATTCCGCACTTTTGCCTCAAGCCCAGAAAGATGGTTTCAATAATCTGCTGCTCCCTTGTAAGTGTTTCATTTCCTTCTACAGGAGGCGTTCCAGATTCGATCTTTTTTATATAATCCGAAACATTGTGCCTGTTCCAGCTTCGCCTTGTTCCGTAGAATGAATGAGCGGAAGGGCCGAATCCTATGTATGGAATATATGACCAGTATTTTATGTTGTGCCGGGATTTTTTCTCTTCAGAGCGCGCGAAATTTGAAATTTCGTAATGGATATAACCCTTTTTTTCAAGAAAATCGCCTGTTGATCCGAACAGGGAGACCGCAAGAGATTCCGGAAGGGAAGAGAATTTGCCGCTTTTCAGATCTTTATGCATCTGAGTTCCGGATTCATAGGTGAGCATGTAGCAGGAGAGATGCTCCGGTTCAAATTGGAGAGCTGTTTCAAGGTCGGAAAGCCAGGATTTAACTGTTTGGCCCGGAATTCCGCTTATAAGATCAAGACCGATATTTGTAAAACCGGCATTTCGCGCCCATTTGATTGCGGTTTCTCCTTCTTCCGCCGAATGAATCCGTCCCAAAAATTTCAGATTGCCGTCCTGAAAAGACTGAATCCCGATGTTTATCCGGTTTATGCCCGATTGCCTGAAACTCTTTAATGATTCAGGAGTTACTGTCCTGGGGTTGACTTCGATTGTTATCTCGGGATCGGATGTTATTTGAAACAGGGAAAACGCTTTTTCTATAATCCTGTTTATTTCTGTTGATTCGAGAACTGAAGGGGTGCCTCCCCCGATGTAAAGAGTATCAAACAGGAGCCCGACGTCCCTGTACATGTCCATTTCGTGTATCAGAACATTGACAAATTCTTTTACAAGCGAATGGTCGGTGATGGAATAAAAGTCGCAGTAAGGGCATTTTTTCACGCAGAAAGGGATATGAATATATATTCCGGCATAGCAGGATGAGGGTTTCTGGTCTCTGGTTTCTGGTTTATGGTTTATTGTCTCTGGTCTCTGGTCTCTGGTTATTGGTCTCTGGTTTAACCAGAAACTATAAAACCAGAAACCAGAAACTAATTCCTTATCCTTTGAACGGTTCACCAAGTTTTATTCCGAGTTCAAGAGCTTTCCTGTTTATATCGATCAGGCCGGCCGGTATTCTTGTTTCAATGACCTTCATAATCGATTCGGGTTTTACGATTTCTATCATGCCGATCACCGCTCCAAGCATGCATATGTTGAACACAATCGGTTTGCCTATTTCGTCCATTACCGATTGATACATCGGAAGCTCTCTCTGGCGCGCAGCCACTTTTGTATGTGTTTTGACATAGCGGGTATCGGTGATGAGAAACCCTCCCGGGCGGATAATCGGTGAAAATGTATTGTATGCCTCCTGGGTCAGGCAGACGAGAAGATTGGGATAGGTTACTTTGGGAAAATTTATTTCGGTATCGGATATGATAACGTCGGACCTTGTCGCGCCGCCTCTTGCCTCGGCTCCGTAGGACTGGGATTGGACAGCTACAAGATTTTCATGAAGCACGGCGGCTTCGGCGATTATTATTGCGGCGGTGATCACGCCCTGTCCGCCCGAACCTGAAAATACCATCCTGATTCTTTCCATGTTCAATTCCTTTTCATCGCTCTTTCGATGATTTTGTTGTACTCGCTGCAATATTCAGGCTTATCTTCGTTGACGAAAACTCCGCGTTCGATGAGGTCTGGATTTTCTTTCTTTGCTTTTGAACCGATCGGAGTGGTGACATCCTTCATGCGTTCCATCATATCCACCGCGCTGCCCTCCTTGTTTTTTCTTCCGAAGTAAGTCGGGCACTGGGAAAGAATTTCGACAACCGAAAAACCTTTGTGGGTTATGGCCTGCTTTATTATGTCCGTCAACTGCTGGACATGGTATGCGGTAGAACGTGCCACGAATGTGGCTCCTGCCGCCGCGGCAAGCTTGACAACATCAAAGGAGTGGTCGATATTCGTGTAGGGCGCTGTAGTTGCAAGGATTCCGTAACCGGAAAGGGGCGAATATTGCCCTCCCGTCATGCCGTATATCCGGTTGTTCATGACGATTGCGGTCATGTCTATATTCCGGCGCGCTGCGTGAATGAAGTGGTTTCCGCCTATGGCGAGCGCGTCACCGTCTCCCATAGGTACAATAAGATTAAGATCCGGCCTGCTCATTTTTATGCCTGTTGCAAACGCAAGCGCCCGTCCGTGAATCGTATGGAGGGTATGAAAGTCAAGGTAGCCTGAAATCCTCGAAGAACATCCGATGCCTGAAACCATGACTATGTCGTTTTTGTTTATTCCGAGCTCTTCCACGGCTCTTATCAGGCCGTTTAACACTATGCCGTGGCCGCATCCCGGACACCACATGTGGGGAAAGAATCTTTCTCTGATATAATCTTTTATCGCCATATCTATACCCCCTTGCCCTGGATGAGCCGCATTATGTTTCTTATATCGGTCGGATTTATCAGAACGCCGTCAATGCGGTTTGCCAGAAATACCTTTTCAGGATTGTCGACAGCCGTTTTAACCTGCTGTAAAACCTGTCCCATGTTCATTTCAACCACAATCACGCATTTCGCGTTTTCGCATTTTTCACGGACAATGTCGGCGGGGAACGGCCACAGGGTCTGAAGCTCGAGAAGCCCCAGGCTCTCCCCCCTTGCCCTCCTGTTTTTCACTACATGAAGGGCCGAACGGGCGGAAGATCCATAGGAGATAAGGACGGTCCTGGCGTCTTCAAGAAAATACTCCTTATATCTTGCAATGCTGTTTTCGTTGTTCATTATCTTGTCGGCAAGATGGCGGAGAAGCCCGTGAACGATAGCCGGATCGCTTGAAGGAAATCCCCACATGTCGTGAAAGAGGCCGGTGACATTGTACCTGTGAACGCCGCCGAAATCGGACATGGGGAGGCGTCCGTCTTCCCTGGGGAGGTAGGGATGATAATCGACTCCTCTTTTTACTGAGGTCTTGAGCCTTTCAACAAGAGGAATTTCTCCCTTTTCCGGCATTATCAGGCGTTCCCGCATATGCCCTATTACTTCATCGAAAAGAAGAATAACGGGTGTTCTGTATGTTTCGGCCATGTTGAACGCGTCGACTGTTATGGAAAATACATCCTGGTGATTCGAAGCCGTCAGGGCGATGATTGCGTGGTCGCCGTGAGTTCCCCATCTTGCCTGGTTTACATCTCCCTGGCTTACATGCGTCGGATTGCCTGTGGAAGGCCCTCCGCGCTGAACATTCACTATCACGCAGGGAATTTCAGCCATGACTGCATAGCCGAGAGCCTCCTGCATGAGAGAGAACCCCGGGCCGCTTGTTGCCGTCATAACTTTATTTCCTGTCAGAGAGGCGCCTATGATCGCGCACATGGAAGCTATTTCATCTTCCATCTGGACAAATTTCCCGCCTGTCTGAGGAAGCCTTGCCGAAAGGGTTTCGGCTATTTCCGTGGAAGGCGTTATCGGGTAGCCGGCAAAAAAATTGAGCCCGGCATATAATGCCGCTTCCACGCATGCTTCGTTTCCCTGGACAAATTTTATATTCTTTTCATTCATATGATGGCCCTATTCGGTTATTATTTCTATTGCAAGATCAGGACATCTTAATTCGCAAAGTTTGCAGGCTATGCAATCCTGCGGGCGCGCCGCAAAAGCTTTTTCTTCGGAATCGAGTTCAAGTACTTTTTTCAGGCAGAAATGGACACAGATTCCGCATCCTTTGCACCAGTTCCTGTTTATCAGATGCTCTTTCAGTTTAGGTTTCGCCATATATTGGTTCCTGATTTATGGTTAATAATTATACAAATCTTTGCATCAGTTCATCAACTGTTTTATCAACATTATCGGGAGTTATTCCGAGTCTTATACACGCATTTTCAGCATTTTCAAGTCTGTTCGGATTTTTCATATCGGCAGGGCGTGAAAATATTCCTAGCCGCCTCCCGATCTGGTATTTTATCTGCTGCTCCCTCGGCATATCGAGAAATGAACGCAAAACACTCATTATTTTTTCTTTATCCTGAGGCAGTTTTCCTTCAACATCTTCAAACAGGTTTAAAATATGGTCGCTTTTGATCATGCTTGTTATACCGTTTAAATTTTCTATAAAGAGAAGAATCTCTTTTGCCATCATCAGGTCGGTGCATTTTTCAAAACGACCCGCCCTGTATTCGTCATAGAGCCCGATATTTTCAGGAATTGCAAGAGTTCGCAGCCTTATAAAATCGGGATTTATTTTGTTCAATGCGTCCGCAGTCTCTATGGCATGTTCCCTTGATAAACCCGCGCCGCCGAGTCCCGGCATGACATATTCGGAAAGTTCAAATCCGGCTTTTTTTGCCTTTTGCCCTGCCTTTATCTGGGTCTCTTTTGACACCCCTTTTTTTACCAGTTCAAGAACTTTGTCCGATCCTGATTCAAGGCCAATATGTATCCTGTTTAACCCGGCCGCCCTTATTGCGGAAAGGTTACTGTCGCTTATTCTTGCGACTGTATGTGATCTTGCATATGATGTTATTCTTTCGGTCCAGGAGAAGCATTTTTTGAGATGATTAAGTATTTCAATAAGATCGGATGGTTTTAATATCAGGCTGTTTGCATCCTGAATAAATATCGATTTCATTCCACAGGCCATCCATTGATATGCGGCATTGAACGCCTGTCTTTCTTCAGGCTTTATTTTCAAGCTGTCTGTATCTATCTCAACCCGGCCTTTCCGGCTAGATTCATCCGCAAGTTTCAGCAATGCTGTGATATGTTTATGAACAGTATCAATGTCTTTTATAACATGTTCCACTGGCCGGAGGGAAAACTTAGATCTCTTATAGACGGGGCAGAAGGCGCAGCGGTTCCATGGGCAATTTCTTGTCACCCGTATCAAAAGGCTGTATGCTTCACTTGGAGGCCGGATCGGACCTTGTTCGAAGCCTTTATATTCGGAATGTGTATTGTTTTTTGATTTCACTCTTATGTTCCCGTAAAAAAATGGTTGTTTCGAAGGAGTATTATAAGTCTTTATGCTTTTATAATCAAGGCTCTTAAAATAAAAACTCTCTTTATTTTTAAAGAAATGTCTGATAATTTAATAGAATCAGTGCCAAAGGATAGGCGATAGTGAAAAGTGATTGGTGAAAAAAAGGATTGCTGACTCCCTGAAAAACGAATCACGATGAGAGAATAAATGAGCAAATTTATAAAAATTTCACTAGTGCTTCTTACGGTGCTTATTATAACGGTATCGTTTATTATATTTGATGTAATGAATTATGCTGGGGAGCCCTCAGGCAAAGACGATGTGATGAAGCTTGTAGTTGTGGGAAAAGGCCAAAGCTTCAATGCAACACTTGACAGTCTGGAGAAAGCGGGTGTTATCAAAAATCCTTTAAAATTCAAGTTATTTACCCGCATAAGAGGGTATGATAAAAAGATACATGCAGGAGAATACGCCCTTTCATCTGTGATGCCACCTGCATTGATACTCGATACGATGTTAAGAGGAAAGGTCTATCTTCACAGGATTACCGTTCCGGAAGGATACAACATGCAGCAGGTTGCTTCCGTCATATCGGAGGCAGGTTTCGGAACAGTCGAAAACTTTATGAAAATTGCCACAGATCCTTCATTTTTGCAAGAGAAGGGGATTCATGCCGGGACTCTTGAAGGTTATCTCTACCCGGATACCTATTATTTCCCGAAAGATGAATCCTGCGAAAATATCATTTCAGCCATGGTTGAAAAATTTCAGTCCGTATTTACTCCCGAATGGGAAAAAAGGGCCAAAGAACTCGGATTTTCAACCCATGAGATAATTACCCTTGCCTCGATAATTGAAAAAGAGACCGGAGCACAAGAGGAACGCGGGTTGATTTCATCGGTTTTTCATAACAGGTTGAAAAAGGGCATGCGCCTTGAAACCGATCCCACAGTAATATACGGAATAAAAAATTTTAACGGCAATATAACCCGTAAAAATCTTTTAGAGACAACTCCCTATAATACATACAAAATAACAGGCCTTCCGCCTGGCCCCATTGCTGGTCCGGGTTATGAATCAATAAAAGCCGCCCTGTATCCTGCTGAAACCGAGTATCTCTTTTTCGTTTCAAAGAATGACGGTTCCCACTTCTTTTCAGCGGATTTTCAAGAACACAACAGGGCAGTCAGGAAATACCAGCTTGGGAAAACACTTGGTTCCTGATTTCTTACTTCTTTGTATCAAAAATAAATCTTATGTTTGACAGTATGTTATAATATTGATATAAAGCCTTGGCATAAAAATCTGATATTGTGAAACAGACAGGGATTGCGCTTGTAACGTATCGGTATTCCGAGTAATTAGCTAATGAGAATTAGCGACGGCCAGGGCAATCTATTTGATTTTTGCGAAGCCTTCAAACTTGATGCTCTCGTAAAAAGTCAAAATTTGTAATTGCTACCACAATATATAGTGGCAGAGCAATTCTTAAGACACCTTATATTGTGGTTAAAAAATTTCCGTCCGACTTTTTACGAAACCATCATATTTGATGAACTCGTAAAAAATATAAATTAAGACGGCAAAGTAGAAAGCTCATTATGCAAGGCGCGCGAATCTTGAGAAATGAAGCGTACTTTTTGGTACGCTGCAATGACGAAAGATGAAGCGCAACACAGCAGAATGACTTTATACGAAGCCGTCATATTTGAGGCGTTTTATGCACTATCCGCTGTCTATTCTGAATCTGATAAAAAATCTCGCAAAGCTTCCCGGTGTTGGAGAAAAAACTGCCGAACGCCTTGCAATGTATATCCTGCGTTCCCCGCTTAAAGAAGCCGAACAGCTTGCAGCCTGCATACTGGATATAAGGCATAAGGTGAGGATATGCAGCGTCTGTTTTGCATTGAGCGAAACGGAGACCTGTCATACCTGCAGCGATCCGTCCAGAAATACTTCCCTGTTATGCGTGGTTGAACAGCCGGCAGACATGGTTGCAATAGAAAAATCAGGATCTTTTAAAGGGCTCTACCACGTACTTTCGGGGGTTTTATCCCCCATGAATGGTGTCGGGCCGGATAATATAAGGATCAGAGAACTTATAGAAAGAACAAGAGAAGGGAAAATCAAAGAAATTATACTTGCAACGGGCACAAATGTTGAGGGTGAGGCCACCGCTTCCTATATTGCTCAATGCCTCTTAAAATATCAGATAAAGGTCACCCGCATAGCATCCGGTGTTCCGATAGGCGGTGATCTTAAGTATGTGGATCAGATAACATTGAGAAGGGCTATGGAGACCAGGCATGCAGTCTAAGGCGGTTCAGCCGTATGATATATTCAAATGCACAATGTGTGGCGATTGCTGTAAAGGCTATGGCGGGACTTTCGTAACAAAGGATGATATTGATGCCATAGCGGGGTATATTAAGGCCGATCATGAAAGCTTTGTATCGAAGTATTGCGAAATGTCCGGCGGAAAACCCGTGCTTGCCCGTGGCAGGAAAGGATATTGTGTGTTCTGGGACAAAATATGTACGATTCATTCCGTTAAGCCGCGCATGTGCAGGCAATGGCCGTTTATAAAAAGCGTTCTGGCTGATACGGACAACTGGTATGTTATGGCCGGAATGTGTCCCGGCATTCGTACGGGTGTGCCTGCAAATCTTGTAAGAGAGAGTATCGCGCTGGAGCTGTCCAAAACCGGTTGGTAATAGTATGATGGTTCCGTAAAAAGTCCAGATTCAAACGGCAAAGTAAAAAGCTCATTATGCAAGGCGCGCAAATCTTAGAGAATGAAGCGTACTTTTTGGTACGCTGTAATGATTCACCCTGTTGAATCGGCCCTGCCGTCTCGCGCAGCGAGAATTCAAAAGGGCGGGAATGAAGCGTCCGCCGTGGCGGACAGAATGACTTTTTACGAAGCCGTTATAGTTTCCAGCTTTTGTTTTTCGTCAGCTTGTAAACATTTTTATCTTCTCCACCGGATATTATTTTAAGAAGGATGTTCCTTTTTTCAAGCTCTTTTATCCCGTCAAAAAGAGTCTCTCTGGTGCTGTTCCATACTCCGAGAAGATTTCTGGTGGATATGACGGCTCCGTCATCGGAAAAGCTGCAGCATAAAAGATAGACGGATATGGTTTCGACTGAAAGACCGAGTCTGAATATCTCCTGATTAATGGCCGGCCCGGGGGGATTATGGTTATGATTCATGAGCATTCCTTTGTTTAATATTGATGTACTTTTTACGAAACCATCAAACATAAATCAACACAAAAGACTAAAGGTGATATAAAAGAGATGATCGGGATTTTTGATTCGGGAATCGGCGGACTGACTGTTGTAAAAGCGATAACGGAAAGAATTCCCGGCTACGATATCATATATTTCGGGGATACGGCCCGAATGCCTTACGGGAATAAGAGCCCCGAAACGGTGATTGAATATGCCGTTCAGGATACGACTTTTTTGCTCAACAACGGAGCCAAGATAATTGTCATGGCATGCAACACCGCTTCAAGCGTTGCATTTGATATTATTGAAAAAAGATTCGAAGTTCCTGTATTCGAGGTTATCACGCCTGCAGTAGAGCTTGCCCTTGAGTCTTCCCGAAAAACGGCTATCGGAGTAATAGGCACAAGGGCAACGGTCAAAAGCGGCATTTACGAAAAAAAGATCAAGGCTTTAAATTCCGGCGCCAGGGTTTATTCTGTCGCATGTCCTCTTCTTGTTCCTCTCGTTGAAGAAGGATGGATAAACAGGCCGGAAACTGCGATGATAGTAAAAAAATACCTCCATCCCCTGAAAGTAAGACAGATCGATACACTGATTCTGGGATGCACGCATTATCCGCTGTTAAAGCATGTAATTCAACGGAAAATCGGGAAAAGGATAAATATCATTGATTCTTCAACAGGAGTTGCGGGAAAGGTGGAAAAGTTTCTTAAAGAGCGTCCCGATATTGATTGCCTGTTGAGCAAAAACGGAAAATCAAAAATCTTTGTATCGGATGTAACGGATCAGTTTGCAAAAACCGCAAGAGTCACACTTAAGCAAAATGTTCTGCTTGAGCAGGTAAAAATATAAAGTTCTTATCTTTTTATTTTCAAAAATGCGTTAATCACCATTTCCGGAGTTATCCCATCAAGGCATTTCATCTCTTTGCAGTCTGATTTTCCGGTTTCGAAACAGGGACTGCAATCGGTTTCCGGTCGGAGAACCTCAACCGATCGTCCAAAGGGTTTCCATCTTTTCGGACTTGAGGGCCCGAATATTACGACAGTCGGTATGCCTGTAAATGCCGCAAGGTGGCTTATGCCGGAATCGTTTCCGATAAATCCGCCGGACTGTTTCAGCATTGTCATAAGATCCAAGAGATCCGTCAGTATATGGATTTTACTTCCTGCAGGAAGGCGTCTGACGAATATTTCAGAAAGATTGTGTTCGGCAGGTCCGAGTATGATTTCCGGATTCATTCCGAGCGATTTGATCTTTTTAAAAGTTTTTATAAAATTGGAAGAGTTCCAGTTTTTCCTTGCACTTCCTGATCCCGGATGTATCAATATTTTAGAGCGATCGTGAATGAGGATTGCCGTTTTTTGTTTCGGGAGCCGCGTAAAATAATCGTTTTCCGGCCAGGTTGCATCCCGTATAAGTCCGTTTTCAGCAAGGCGGTATAGGACATGACTTAATATATGAGTTTCCAGAGAGGCATCGGGACGCGGATGTACGCGATATGTTTTTCTGTTAACCATGCCGCTGATGATACTTTCAAGCTCCTGTGAATATGAAAAAAGGACTATTTCATCATGGGACCGGAAAATATCTACGGTGCGAAGATCCGCTTTGCCGGAAAAGACCGATGAAAAAAATGCTGCTTCAACAGGATAGAATTTATCTATTAATTTAAGGGAAGAGGCCAATTCACCGATGCTTTTTTTGCATATGGCGTCAATTCGGCAGAATTTTTCTTTAAGCCTTATTATCGCCGGAAAGATGGAGACAATGTCGCCTATTGCCCCCTGATGAATTATTAACAGTTTTTCCTGCATAATATATTTATAAACTTTTTCAGCGATTGTCCGAAATTTTTCATGAAATCCTCCCAACCTTCCCGATCCTTTATCACACAGAAAAGGATCGGGAAGCAAGCGGCAGGAACAAAAAAAGCTTGACACTGAGATTCTATATCGTATATCGTAGATTAACGATAAAGATAAATTAAGATATTTTCAGAGTACCTGTAAGGGAGATTGACCATGAATAAAAAAATTCCTGACCCTGATCCTTCGGATGAAGATGGTTCGATTGATATGTTTGCAAAAGTATGCAAAGCGCTTGGTCATCCGGCAAGAATCAGGATTTTAAAATATCTGAAAGGTGAGAACCGATGCATATGCGGGCAGATAGTTGAAATGCTTCCGCTTGCCCAGTCAACCGTAAGCCAGCATCTCAAATGCCTGAAGGAAGCAGGCATTATAAAGGGTGAAGTGGAGGGGCTTTGCACTTGTTATTGCATAGATTTGAAGGCTCTTGAAGATTTCAAGAAAATGGCTGCCGGTTTGTAGCCTGTGGGAAATACAGTTAAAACAAGGATAACGGTTTCGTAAAAAGTCATATGCGAACGGATTTGAGATTTTTGGGAAATATATTTTTAAATTGCTGAGCGTTAAAAATCACAAGCTGTTTGAGGGCGTTAGCCCGAGTTCTTGTGATTTAGCGAAGTGATTTAAAAATACCCAAAAAGCTCATTGAGTGAGCATATGACTTTTTACGAAACCATCAAAGATATATTAAAAGGGTAAAAATATGGAAGATAATTGTTGCAGCAACAATGATAAAAAAGAGTTCTTTGGCAGTGTGTCACATCTGAAACCTTTTGCGTCCACTCCTGTTATGCAAAACAAAAAGGAAGAAGCCGCCTGCTGTGGTTCCCCGCCGGGCCCCGAATACAGCAGGTTCGCCCGGCCCGGATATGAAATATGCGGGTTTGTTGAAGACTTTATGGATACGGCTGCGGGCCCTGTTCCAAAAATCAGAACACAACTTTCTATGGCTGATCATGCGATGTCGGTTTCGGCGAGATTCGGAATAGGCAGGGATTCATACGGCATTGCGCCGGGGATTTATTGCACAGGTACACCTGCTGCTGATTCGCCTGTCCTGGTTACGGCTAATTATAAGCTGACTTTTGATGCCCTTCGCATGGAATTATCGTCGGTTGATGCCTGGATTCTTGTACTTGACACACGCGGAATAAACGTATGGTGCGCGGCCGGGAAAAGCCTTTTTTCAACTGAGGAAGTAGTAAAAAGGGTAAAGACTTCAGGCCTGGATAAAATAGTAAGCCACAGGGAACTTATTCTACCCCAGCTTTCAGCCACGGGCGTTTCTGCAATAGATGTGAAAAAAAGGAGCGGTTTCAAGGTTGTCTGGGGACCGATCCGCGCAAATGACATAAAAACATTTATAGATGCCGGAATGAAGGCTGATGAATCAATGCGCCGTGTGACCTTCACGGTATCGGAACGCCTGGTGCTTATTCCTGTTGAGCTTTCATTTCTTGTAAAGCCGACCTTCTTGATATTACTTGGAATTTTCCTTTTATCCGGAATCGGAACAGAAATATTTTCCTTAAAGGATGCCTGGTCGAGAGGAGTTATGGCAGCATTTGCATATGCGGCAGGAATATTTTCCGGTGCCATTGTTGTGCCTGCAATTTTACAATGGCTTCCCGGAAAGGCTTTTTCTGTCAAGGGCGCTGTTACAGGAATAATAGCAGCTTTTTTTATTGTAATGACGCTGAAAGGTGTCGCAAACACGTGGGAGCTTACAGCTCTTTTCCTTTGTACCACGGCGGTAAGTTCTTATCTTGGAATGAATTTTACAGGCTCAACACCTTATACATCGCCGTCGGGAGTTGAAAAAGAGATGCGGAAAGCAATCCCTGTTCAGGCGCTTGCCGGCTTTGCCTCCATTGTTTTATGGATCGGCGCTGCCTTTATCAGATAAGATTATACAGGAGAACAAGATGCAGGACTTCAGATATTTATATGATGTTTCAACACTGTCTTTAAACCGCGAAGCATGTACCGGGTGCGGCATGTGTGAAATTGTCTGCCCGCACGGAGTTTTTAAAGTTGATAAGAAAAAGGCCGGTGTAATTGATAAAAACGGGTGCATGGAATGCGGCGCATGTGCAAAAAACTGTCCGGCAGAAGCGATAAACGTAACTCCGGGCGTGGGATGCGCTGCTTATATCATTCAGACATGGATAATAGGAAAGAACGGAAATTCACGCGGTATAGCCAAATGCTACTGAAATAATTTCAGGGATTCTCTTCAGATCAACGGCTTTATCGGTGTGCATTCCGGAAAAGTCTTGACTTTTTCGGAATGCGGGTTAGAATAGTCGCCATGAAGAGATATTTGGAAGAATATATTCAGAAAGATCTGAAGAAAAAAATCGTCCTGCTCACAGGCCCAAGGCAGGCAGGGAAAACCACCCTGGCAAAAATGCTTAGGGAGAGCTTCGACTATTTTAATTATGACAATGCCGAGCATCGTTTGAGCCTGATCGAGAAATCCTGGAATCGATCCAAAGACCTGGTTATTTTTGATGAACTCCATAAATTAAAAAACTGGAAATCATGGCTCAAAGGCATCCATGATACTGAAAAAATCCCGCCCTCAATCATCGTGACCGGCAGCGCAAAGCTTGATGCCTATAAAAAAGTCGGCGACTCTCTTGCCGGAAGGTTTTTTCAATTCAGGCTTCATCCCCTTGACCTGAAAGAAATTAAACAAATCCTTAATCCACAAAACATTGGTGATGAGCTCGATAAACTGTTAAAGACAGGTGGATTTCCAGAGCCTTATCTTGAGGGCGATGAGACTTATTATAATCGCTGGAAAAGGAGCCATCTGGATATCATTTTAAAACAGGATCTGATTGATCTTGAAAATGTTCAGCAGATTACATCCATAGAAACCCTGATTCAACTACTGAAGAAAAGGGTCGGAAGCCCTATATCATACAGTGCCCTTGCCGGGGATCTTCAGTGTTCGGACAAGACGATCAAGAGATGGCTGACTATATTGGAATCAATGTATGTTGTCTTCAGGATTCCACCTTTTCATAAGAACATTTCAAGGGCCATTCTCAAATCACCTAAATATTATTTTTATGATACCGGCCAGGTCTCGGGAGACCTCGGAGCAAAACTGGAAAACCTTGTGGCATGTTCTTTGTTGAAAGAGATACATTTCAGGGAAGACTGTCTGGGTGAAGAGTGGAATCTGTTTTATTTAAGAAACAAGGATGGAAGGGAAATAGATTTCCTGATAACCAAGAATGAACAAGCTGCGCTCATGATCGAAGTCAAATGGAGTGATTCGGACAGAAGCCCGAACTTTTCTTTCTTTGGAAAGCATTTTAAAGAGGTCAGGAAGATACAGGTAGTCAAAGAACTCGACAGAGAAAAGACCTATCCGGACGGCACACAAATCCGAGCAGCACAAAACTGGTTGTCGGAAATCAGTCTTGTTTAAAAAAGGACATTTATCCATCTTAATCGGCCTCTTCTCCCTTAATGGGGGTCCGATCCCAAAGCAGCACTATTGATTCATGGAATGAGGTATGTTGAGCCGAAACAGGGAGCGCAATCACCGCCGCGGCGGACTTGCGGCGGAAAATCTTCAAAATATGGATAAAACAAGCAGGACTTTATTAAGAATATGAAGTGTGATAAGTAAGAAATATATTGTAAATTGCCGGTATCTTATTGGAATTGATACCTCGCGTAAAAACAAGAAGCAACTTGATATATAATGTTAGCGCATCAGTTGGGAAAGAAGAAATGAAACGAACATTACAAGCAATCAATAAACTTAAAGAGAAGGGTGCCATAGGAGATTATGCAATAGGAGGGGCGGTAGCATCATTTTTCTACGTAGAAGCTACATTGACAGAAGATTTAGATGTATTTATCCGAATAGATTCAAGGAAAGATGAAATAGTAACATTGTCCCAATTATTCGATAGCTTAGCAGAAGAAGGCTACAAAGAATTTAAGAAAGAAGGCATAATAATAGATACATGGCCCGTTCAGTTTTTACCTGCCACGACAGAATTAGAAATAGAGGCATTGAAAAAAGCGAATAAGAAGATAATAGAAGGTGAAGAAGTAAAGGTATTGTCGGCAGAATATCTTATGGCAATATGTATACAAGTCGGAAGAGCGAAAGATAAAATAAGATTAGATCAGTTTCTTAGTGAAAAATGTTTTGATGAAAATTTTTTTTATGACATAATTAATCGGCACAATCTGACAGAGAGGTATAACAAGATCAAGAAAGTTTTTGAGGAATGATATATGGAATTGACAAAAGAAACATGTCTGAAGATCAAAGAAGAAAGAAGAAAGCAATTAAGACAGTTATCGATTGATGAAAAGATAAGAAGAGTAGAAGAACTTCGCAACAGAGTTGAACCAATCAGAGATTTAAGGCGTAAAAGAACTGACAAACCATCAGTGTCGGAAGAAAGGTGAAGAAACGTTTCTTGAGGCTGCGCGAGCAGAGGGAAAGCCTATCCCATCGCCTGCATATAGGCCGGTTATCTATCAGGTGGCGTCAGCTTGACAATGATGAAAATATTAATGAGCCTCGGACGAAACTTTTGCCAGCGCCAGATCACTGGATAAACATGGCTGATGAGACGCACCGTGTTTGTCAGGCATGTAACTGGCGGGGCGTACGACCATGTACCGGGTATTCATAAATCTGAAGGTTAGAAGAAGGACAAAGGCGTTGTCGTGAGGCTCCTCCCTTTATAATTTACTCTGGTCCAGCTCAAAAATCAAAAACCACTGAACGAGATTTTAGGATAATCCTGTGAAAAAAGCATTCATCATCGAGCTATTTGAAAAATTCGAAAGCGCCTGTTATCTTTTCAACAATCTGGAATGCTGGAGCGCGCGTGAATTACAGGAGATATTGGGATATGCAGAATGGCGGAATTTTCTTAAAGTAATAGAAAAGGCAAAGACCGCCTGTGAAAATGCCGCTGTCAAAGTGACGGATCATTTTGTTGAAGTCAACAAAATGATCGAAATTGGCAAAGGCGGTCAGCGCGAAGTAGATGATATGGCCTTAACCCGTTACGCCTGCTATCTGATTGCTCAAAACGGCGACTCCGCAAAAAGTGAAATCTCCTTTGCTCAAACCTACTTTGCGGTTCAGACCAGAAAACAGGAAATAATAGAGCAGCGTCTTTTAGATGTCG
>JAUYEO010000321.1 GCA_030689795.1 Desulfobacterales bacterium
TTCTCAATTCTACGGAGGTTCATTTATGAACAGAGCCAGGATCCTTGTTGTTGACGACGAGCTGATTATGAGGGAATCCCTCGCCGGTTGGCTCCAGCGGGATGGTCACGAAGTTCAAACTGCGTCAAGCGGTGAAGCCGCACTTGAGCTGATTAAAGAGACACGATTCGATATACTTCTGGTTGACATCAAGATGGAAGGAATCAGCGGGCTTGAAGTGTTAAAAGCGGTCAAGGAAAATGATCCTGATATAGCAATTGTCATGATAACGGCTTACGGTTCCATACAAACCGCAATCGAAGCCATCAAAAACGGGGCGTATGACTACCTTTTAAAGCCGTTTGATCCGCATGAACTCGGGGTTCTTATTGAAAAAATCCTGGAAAATCAGGCCCAGGCAAGGGAGAATCTTTATCTGAGGGAGCAATATAAGGAAAGAACAAGATTTGAAAGCCTGATCGGGCAATCCCGGGTTATGCAGGAAGTATTTGAACTCATTCAAAACGTTTCTTCTACAAATTCCACTATTCTTATTACAGGTGAAACAGGCACTGGAAAAGGCCTTGCCGCAAAAGCGATTCACTCCCACAGCCCCAGATGCCACGGCCCTTTTGTCATTGTAAACTGCGGGGCAATTCCCGAGCATCTGATGGAAAGCGAACTTTTCGGATATCAAAAAGGGGCATTCACCGACGCCAAATCAACAAAAAAAGGGCGGCTTGAAATGGCTCACGGAGGGACGCTCTTTCTGGATGAAATCGGCGAAATCAGCATGAGAATGCAGATCGACCTTTTGCGGATTCTGGAAGACCGCGTATTTTACAGGGTTGGCGGCACCCAGCCTATGGAAGCCGATTTCAGGGTAATAGCTGCCACGAACAGGAATCTTCAGGAAGCAATCAAAGAGGGGGCTTTCAGAGAAGACCTTTATTACCGGCTGAATGTCATTTCATTTAAAATGCCTTCCTTAAGCGAAAGAAAAGAGGATATTCCCCTTATGGCCGAGCATTTTCTCCGTCGTTTTTCTCAGGAAACCAACAGACAGATAGACCAGATAAGCCGTGAGGCCATGGATGAAATGATGCTTTATGAATGGCCCGGAAATGTCAGAGAGCTTGAAAACGCTATAGAACGATCTGTGGTCATCGCCAAAAAAAGAAAAATCCTTCCAGGCGATCTGCCCATATTCCGACCTGGTGAAATTTGTATTTCATCGGACAACACACTCGAGGGAGTTGAAAAGGTGCACATTAACAGAGTGCTTCATGAAAACGGATGGAACATATCAAAAGCTGCCAAAACACTCGGAATTGACCGATCCACGCTATACGGCAAAATCAAACGTTACAAAATAGAGAAACTCCTAAAAACTCCGATTACAAGATAAGCTTGAATATAAATCCCGGACATAGCATCGTCATCTCTCCGATCGGCAATTTCGATGCTGAAATAGCCGATTGTGTTGAAAAGGGAATAAGCCGCATTTTCGGTTTCCCGGCAAGGATTTTGCCTGTTCTTGAAAATGTGGGCTTTGCTTTCGATTCAGGTCGGAATCAGTATCATTCAACACCGATTCTGGAAAAGCTTGAAAGCTGCGCCCCTTCCTTTGCACTCAAAGTTATAGCAATCACAGATGTGGATCTTTTTATTCCTATTCTGACACATGTGTACGGGGAAGCACAGCTTGGAGGAAGAACCTGCATTGTTTCGACATACAGACTGAAAGACTCCTTTTTATCGGCGCGCATAAATGATTCTTATATTCAAAGAATAGTCAAGGAGGCAATACATGAACTCGGACATACCTTCAGCCTGCGTCACTGCAGGGAACATACATGCATAATGCATTACTGCCGGACGGAACTTGATGTTGACCGGAAGTCGGATCAGCTTTGCAGGTACTGCAAAATTCTTCTGGAAGATGAGATTAAAAGATTAAAGAGATCAGGTGCGGAGGAAAAGCCCTGCTAATCTTTCCCAGCCTATCTGCGGCATCTTTCCATAAATATCTTCACCAAGAAAACCCCCATCTGTATTTAAAAGCCCTCCCGATTCCCCAATAACATCGTAAAGAAGCCTGACTTCTTTTTCCATGAACTCCTTTGTTTCGGAGCCTATATAAAGATCTTTAAGTTCATTTCTCAAGTTTTCAGAATGGAGTCTTACAATCCACCCGTCGGTATAGGGATCTTTGTTCGCGAGGCCCCCTTCTTCCCTCAGACGGGGATTGACATCCGTCACAACTCCGCTTACCGGCGAAAGGATTGTTGCCGTTTTATCGCCGCGCTTTATAACTATCTGAGAATTGCTTTGCTTCATCCGTTTTCCGGTAAGTGGAGCTTCGACATGATCAAGGGGTCCGAGCAGCCGCAGGGCAAAATCATCAAGTCCAAGTCTTACTGTCTGTCCTTCTTCTATCTTAACCCAGGCATGTCCTTTATGAATATAATAGCCCTGAGGAATCTTAAACCCATGGACATTAAGAACATCCACAGGCTTTACTACGGCATGAACGGAATACTGATCGTAAAAATACTGGTCAAAATCGCAGTTGAAACACCTGTAATCATGGCCGCAATTTTTAAAATCTATGCGGCCTTTCATATGGTGGATGCATGGCCGCTTTGATGAAGGCATTCCCATCAAATTCTCGATCCAGTGAACTATATCTTTTCGTCTTTTCCCATACGATTTACCCTTTGGGGCCATGGTTCTGTTTTCATCGACCGCACGCATCATGGCCTCGTCAAAGCGGCAGGTTGTGCAATCGTAGAAACTCCTGCAATATTTTGATCGGACAACTCCTGCCTGCATCCAGAGACAGGGGCTAAGGCCTGTTTTTATTTTATTATTTAATCCGGCAAATCCCATTTTTCACCTCAATCCGAATGTCGAATATCGTACATCGCCGTACGTTGTTTGTCGTTCGTGTTTCATTTTGCCGCCACTAAGACACGAAGTCACTAAGCATTTATTTGTGTCTTTGCGTCTTCGTGGCAAGCTTCGCTTTCCGATCCACGATTCACGTTTTTCCCCTTAACCCTTTGTGCCTGGTGCCTTGTTGTTCGTCGTTCGTGTTTCATTTTGCCGCCACTAAGACACGAAGTCACTAAGTGATAACGTTCAGGACATCGTTCACAAGAAAAATGCTCACAACATCGTTCAGTCGAATATTCTTAACTGTTTTAACGAATGCACCTTAGATTATTCCTGAGCTGTATTTATGCGGCTTTTAAGAGATATAGCCAATGCCTTAAACCGCGTTAAGCGCTTGATTGTGAACGATGTCCTGAACACAAATTTACTGAACGATGTCCTGAACGTTATCA
>JAUYEO010000322.1 GCA_030689795.1 Desulfobacterales bacterium
AGTCACTTCGCTAAATCACAAGAACTCGGGCTAACGCCCTCAAACAGCTTGTGATTTTTAACGCTCAGTTCCTTAAAAATCTATTTCCCAAAAATCTCAAATCCGTTCGCATATGACTTTTTACGAGATCGTCAATTATGACGGCTTCGCAAAAAGTCTCAAAGTCGTCACTCCCGTGAAAACGGGAGTCCAGAACTAGTTGAAAAGACTGGATTCCCGCTTTCGCGGGAATGACGCAAAAGAGATAATTGGACTTGTTACGAACGTTTCAAGAACTTAAGGAGATACATTCTAATATGAAAACCTCTGCTCGTACAGGAAAAATTAGAAAAATTTTAAGAGCAAGATACTCTGATGTCAGGACCCAACTCGATTATGAAAATCCTTTCGAGCTTCTTGTTTCTACAATCCTTTCAGCACAGTGCACCGACAAACAGGTAAATATTGTAACAAAGGCTCTTTTCAAGAAACTTAAAACCCCCTATGATTTTGCGAATGCGCCTGCTGAAATTGTTGAGCAGCTTATACGGCCTACAGGGTATTTCCGGAATAAGGCAAAGAATATTATTAACTGTTCAAAGGCTATTATTGAGAAATTCAACGGGGAGGTTCCGGCTTCTCTGGAAGAACTGACCGGGCTTCCCGGCGTGGGGCGAAAAACCGCAAATGTTGTTCTCGGCGCCGCATTCGGCATTCCGGGAATTGTGGTTGATACTCATGTTGCAAGAATTGCGCAGCGCCTGGATTTTTCGGATAATAAAGATCCTGTCAAGATAGAATTTGATCTTATGGAAATAATACCAAAAAAAGAATGGAATGATTTCTGCCTGCACCTTATATATTTCGGAAGGGAGATATGCAAATCACGAAAGCCCCTCTGCCCGGATTGCCCGGTAACGAAATTATGTGATTACAAGGATAAGAGCTTTGCATAACTCTTAAGGGGCCGGCCCTAAGCCGTCATTTTTTCTTTCTTGCGATTATCATAGAAGCCTTATTGGCGGATTAGCTAACAGCCTACAGCCTAACAGCCTAATCTATCTGCGAAAATCGGCGTCCCAATTTATTGCCATCCGGAAATGGCACTATCTTCTTGTCTTCTTCTTAAGCTTTGCAATACGTCGCCTGTAAATCAGCGCCATCTTCGCATTATCCGCCTCAAGAGCCGTTACTCTTTTTGCCTTTACCGTTTTTATCTTTACCTTTAATTCTCTGATTGAAGAATCGGACTTTTTCATGGGGGCTTCAGCAATTCCCCTTGCCTTTTTGATGGAGCTTATAAGCTCGGGTTTATTCATTCCGTGGGCGCCGGTAATCCCTGGTATCTCTTTTGCCAGTTCCCTTAATTCCTTGGCCGTCATTTTATCAATCGGTTTCTCTTTAGCTGCCTTCTTTTTGCTGCCCATTTTAATTTCTCTCTCCTTTCACAGTACTTGTAAAAAAGCACAAGCGGAAGCTCACATGCTTCCGCCTTTTCCAGTTTTGCAAATGGCCGGTAATCGAACTTAAACTATCTGACTTAATTACATCATATAATATTTTAATACATCCCTGATAATTCGTAAACCATTTTTTTATGTAATGCCAATAAAAGATGGACTCGTAAAAAGTCGTTCTCACACAAAGATCACGGAGGACACAAAGAAAAACCTGAATGTTTTCAATAGGCCTTTCTTCGTGCCTTTGTGCCTTCGTGGCGAAAAATTGACTTTTTACAAAGCCGTCAATCTTCAATCTTAATTTTAGATGCCACCTTATCGATGACATTTGCCAGATTCAAAAAAGGCTTGAACATGTCAAGCGGAACAGGGAAAATGGTTGTTGTATTCTGTTCGGCAGACATTTCCCTCATTGTCTGGAGATATCTTAGTTGCAGGGCCATAGGATGAGATTCAATAATTTGCGCAGCCTCAGCCAGTTTGGCAGCAGCCTGCTGCTCACCTTCGGCATTGATAATCTTTGCCCGGCGTTCTCTTTCCGCCTCAGCCTGCTTTGCCATTGCTCTTTGCATCTCCTGTGGAAGGTCAATGTGCTTCAGCGCTACGGTCGCCACCTTAATTCCCCATTGATCAGTGTGGGCATCAAGAATCTCCTGAAGCTGGGAATTAATCTTTTCCCTTGCAGAAAGAAGCTCATCGAGTTCAGCCTGGCCGCAAATGCTTCTTAATGTCGTCTGAGCCAGCTGTGTCATGGCATACTGGTAATTTTCAACTTCAACAACCGCCTTGACAGTATCAACCACCCTGAAATAGATAACGGCATTGACCTTAACCGAAACATTGTCCCTTGTTATGACATCCTGGGGATCAACATCTATTACAATAAGGCGAAGGCTCACTTTTACCATTTTGTCAATTACAGGGATAAGAATAATAAGGCCCGGCCCCTTTGCGCTTATCACTCGACCGAGCCTGAATATTACACCTCGTTCGTACTCATTCAGTACCCTTATCGAAGTTGAGAGAAAAAAAACAAGAATGATTATTATGGCAACATACGGTAACATATTGTTCTCCTTTTTTGATTTATCTTATTGAAAATGTTTCTCCTTTTACGTGTGCAGATCTATTCAAGTTGTTCGACTTCTACAACAAGATCGGCAACCTTAACGACTCTGACCTTTGTTCCAGCCCGTATCGGATTTTTTGATATTGCCTTCCAGAGTTCCCCATGGACGAATACCTTTCCTTCAGGCATTATATCATTTTTAACGATCCCCGTCTCTCCGATAAGACCTTCCGCTCCGCTTCTTGATTTTGAAATCTGTGATTTAAAAACAAGGGCGGATACCGCTATAAAAAAGGCGGATATAAATATAAATGTCGGAAGCAATACATCAAGCGAAACCTTAACCCCCGGGACCGACCCGTCAAATAGCATAAGGGAACCGAGCAGGAGTGAAACGACCCCTGCAACACTTAAAAGGCCGTAACTGGTGATCTTCATTTCGAGAATGAAAAAAATCACAGCAAGTATAATAAGAAGGATGCCTGCGTAATTGACAGGAAGCATCTGAAAAGAAAAAAAAGCCAAAATCAGTGAAATCCCTCCCACAACCCCGGGGAAAACAGCCCCGGGATGCGCCAGCTCGAAATAGAGTCCAGCAAGCCCTATCATCATCAGTATGTAAGCGATGTTCGGATTGCCGATGGTTTTTAAAATCTTTGTCCTTAACGGCTCCATATATTCGGTTATCTTATAATCATAAAGATTAAGAACTCCCTTGTCCTGAATATTCCGGCCGTTAATCTTTTTTATCAGATCATCGATATCTTTTGCCGTAAGATCTATTACATTCTCTTTCAAAGCCTCCGTCTCTGTGATAGATACGCTTTTTCGCACCGCGTTTTCAGCCCAGACCGCATTTCTCTGCCGTTTCGAAGCAATGCTCCTTGCGTATGCCGCCATGTCATTGGTGATTTTATCGGACATCGGCCCGCCGATATCTTTCCCGCCTATTCCTACCGGATGCGCAGCCCCTATATTTGTCCCGGGAGCCATTGCGGCAATATCAGCGGCCATTGTAATTATTACCCCGGCAGAGGCTGCTCTTGCTCCTCCAGGAGCCACGTAGACCACGACCGGCAATTTCGATGCAAGAATATCCATCACCATTTCACGCATCGATTCCGAAAGCCCTCCCGGAGTATCAAGCTGTATTATGATGCAGCCGTAATCTTTCTCTGCAGCGTACTTAATACCCCTTTTCAAAAAATCGGCCACACCCGGGTTTATGTCGGCTGAAATTTTTATCAGACACACATCTCCCTGCCCTGCGATGCTGTAGCCTGCAGGCGTCAGCAGCAGAAAAGATAAAACAAAAAGGAATATCCCGGATCTTAAGCTTTTCATATATAATTTTCAGACATCCATCATGCTCATAAGTTTTTTCATGTCTTCCCACACATCCCGCTTCTTTTCGGGATTTCGCAACAGATATGCCGGATGGTAGGTGGGCATAACTTTCATGCCCCGGTAGTCATAAAGCCGCCCCCTCATCTTTGAGATAGGCTCATCAGCATCAAGGAGGGTCTGGGTGGCAAATGTTCCAAGTGCGCAAATGAAATCAGGTCTTATTGCATCGAGCTGCCGCTCTAAAAAAAGAAAACATGCCTTTATCTCGTCCGGAGCCGGATTCCTGTTTCCCGGCGGGCGGCACTTTATGATGTTGCAGATATATACCTTGTCCCTTGTAAGATTCATGGCCTCAATTATCTTTGTTAAAAGCTGTCCTGCCTTTCCGACAAACGGCTCACCCTGCTGATCCTCATCGTGGCCGGGGCCTTCACCCACGAACACGAGCCTCGCATCGGGGTCTCCTGTTCCGAATACTATATTGGTGCGCTCCTTACAGAGCTTGCACCTTTGACAATCTCCAACCAGGCTCCGCAATTCTTTCAGATCATCAGCGGCAGATGACAGGTTCCTGTCCAGGTTTTTTACGATACCGATGGTTTTTTCCGGACAGTCAAAACCCGTGCATCCGGCCTCAGCCATATATCTGAGCGTATCGGAGGTTTTTTCCAGGATATCACCCGGATCCTGATCATGCCCGGCTCTGCCGTAGTACGTTTCAGCCCTGACCATTTTTTATAAGTTCCTTTCAGGAGAGTTTCCGGAATCCAATTCCAGAATCCGGTCAAGAAGAATATGCGCAACAGATTCCTTGTCCATAAGCGGCAATATCTCTTTATCGCCGTTTCTGAAAAACAATATAACCCTGTTTGTGTCGGTCCCGAAACCGGAAGATTTTCCGTCAAGAAGGTTTCCGGCTATGATATCAAGGTTTTTCCTTTCAAGCTTTTCCTTCGCGTTTTTTTCGAGGTTTTCGGTTTCTGCCGCAAAACCGACAAGAACCTTGTTTTTCTTTTTTTTCCCAAGTTCCAGTAAAATATCCTCGGTTTTCCGGAGAAGAAGCGTCGTCTCTTCTTCGCCTTTCTTCATCTTCTGTTTTGCGGTTACCGAAGGCCTGTAATCCGAAACAGCGGCGGTCTTGATAATTATGTCTGCCTTTTTCATATTATCAAAAACGGCTGCCGCCATCTCCTTTGCAGAAACAGTCCTGATTATTTCCACATTTACGGGCGCTTTAAGACTCGCAGGGCCTGAAACAAGGAGAACATCAGCGCCCCTGTGTTCGGCGGCCCGTGCAACGGCATAGCCCATCCTGCCCGAAGAAGGATTGCTTATATAACGTACAGGATCCATATGCTCCCTCGTGGGACCGGCGGTGACAAGAACTCTCTTTCCCTTAAAATCCTTAGGGGCAAGACAGTACATAAGCCTGTCCAGTATCTCTTCGGGATCGGGAAGCCTTCCCTGCCCGGTAGTCCCGCAGGCAAGTTCCCCTTCAGACGGTTCAACAATAAAATACCCGTCTTTTTTCAGGATATCGATGTTCCTCCGAACCGAAACTTTTTCATACATGTTGGTATTCATTGACGGGCAAATCATGACCGGACAAGTAACGGCAAGAAGAAAGGTGCTCAGCGCATCATCCGCTATACCACCCGCAAGCTTTCCGATAATATTCGCAGTTGCCGGGGCAACGACAACCGCATCCGCCTCTTTCGCCCATTCTATATGCCTTATCGAAGAATTGCCCCCTTTTTCAAAAAGATCCGTGCATACAGGGTTACCGGACAGGGCTTCAAATGTCAGGGCGCCCACAAAAGCAGACGCGTTTTTTGTCATGATGACCCTTGTATTTGCATCCTGCTTCTTAATAAGCCTCAGAAGTTCCGCGCTCTTATACGCCGCAATACCGCCGCTCACACCAAGAACGATATTTTTACCTTTTATATATCCCATCCCGTCCCGTCCTCAACATCACAACTTACGCTGTTATTTTTTCCGTACTTTAGACACCGGACACCGGACTCAGTTTTTGGTCTCTGGTTTACGGTTTCTGGTTTCGGACGGCTCAAACCGTTTAAGCCGCTTGAACAGCTTGAACCGCTACCTTCACTGATCCCTGACAACTGATTACTGAACTCCGACCTCTTGCCGATTGCCTGCCTTGTTATTTCATCAAACCTGAAGAGCCTTCGGCTATCGACGGCGCAACCCATATTTCAACATCTGTCGAAAAATCGCCGTCCGTGATATTGATAACACACCATCTGTTCTGTTTCTGAAAGAGCATGACCGTCCTGGGCGATTTAAACGCGCTTATCAGCTTCCAGTTATCCTTCGCCATATTGTCCTCAAAAAAAGTGCAAAGGGAACCGACTTCCACCCTTCCGTTTAAAGCAAGAACACCTGCCGAAAAACCCGGCGCCTTGTATACAAATGAGGAACCTTTATCTATCTTCAGTTCTTTCGGAACAAGAACATCTCCAAAATCATAGTAAACGGGCAGGTCTTTTTTTTCCTTTTGAACAGGGGTACTCGAAAAGGTGTTTTTTTCATCCTGCTTCAGGGCAGCACATCCTGATATCAGAAATAAAAGAGTTGCAAGTACCCAGGCATGTGCAAAAACAGTTCTTATCCGATTAATTCTAATCATTTTATTGCCTCCTTGCTTTTTTAACAGATAGTAAATTATTACAATCCAGAATATTTTCGGACACGATAACATAAACAGCACGGATATGGCAATAAACTTGGAAATATGCCAAAAAATAAATGATGGGCCTTTTTCAGGAAGCCGTCAATATTACCTCTTGAACTTTGAATAGTACGCTGCAATGACGAAAGATGAAGCGCAACACAGCAGAATGACTTTTTACGAAGCCGTAGATATTACCTCTTGAACTTTGATTATCTATCTGGTATTCGCTATCCACGATTTTTAAGGCAAGTTCTTGAGCAATTACACACACCTTGTGCCCCCGTAGCTCAGTGGATAGAGCAACGGATTCCTAATCCGTTGGCCGCAGGTCCGATTCCTGCCGGGGGCACCAATAAAATCAAGTGGTTTAGTCAAATGCATGCTAACCTTTGTCTGTTTCTGTATGAGAATCTGCGTGATACTTTCACCTGCTCCGACCGCAGTTCAGCTCAATCTTGGGAATAGAGGGGTGACGGGGCATGAAATGTGGAAAATGTGTGACTATGCATCTTTTTGACAGGGATATTTCCCTGATAAAACAGGAACCGTTTGTTTTCAAAGGAAATGTTGCTGAAAACTGGTCTATCAACGGAAACCCCAACGGCGGATATCTCATGGCTATTGTGGTAAATGCCGCTCTACAGCACAGCGATAAGAGGTCAACTCCGATTTTAACCGCAAATTTTATTTCCCGGTGCCTTCCGGGAGAGGCTGATTTGCATGTGGAAGAGATTTCCCGGTCGATTCAATTCAACCGGCTGCAGGCCAGACTGCTTCAGGATGGAAAAGAAAAAATCCGCTTTATAGGAACTTTTGCAGATCAGAAAAACGGATGCTTTATCGAAAGATATGAAACGAAAATGCCTGATATCGCTCCTATTGAAGAATGCATTCAGATTCCGGTAATTCCGAAATATACCCTTTTCGACAATATCGACCTGCGGCTGGACCCGGTATGTGCCGGCTGGATGCAGGGTACTTTGTCTGAAAAATCGGAGCAAAAAGGATGGATTACATTCAAGGATGACCGGCCATATGATATATTTTCGGTTCTTCTGATTGCGGATTCATTTCCGCCTCCTGTATTAGCCAGTCAGGGATTGATCGACTGGGTTCCTACCATAGAATTATCGGTAAATATAAGGAATATTCCCGAAACCAGATGGCTTAAATGTATTTTCCGTACACGCTTTATCACGTGCGGTCTTTTAGAGTCGGACGGAGAGATCTGGGATGAGAAAGGCATTCTTGTGGCCATCTCAAGACAAATTGCACAATTCCGGAAAACCAGGCGAACGGCAGGAGATTACGCCCCCGATGCCGGTGCAGGTAAATCTTAACGGATAAGAAAAGGTTTCGAAAAAGAATATGATTACACCGGGTAATAAAAGCAGAATAGAACTTCTTGCTCCGGCAGGCAATTTTGAAAAACTGGAAATCGCGGTGCATTACGGCGCAGATGCGGTCTATCTTGCCGGAAAAGATTACTCTTTAAGAAATTTTTCCGAAAACTTCACCCTGGAAGAGCTTAAAAACGCAGTTCTTTTTGCCCGGAAAGCAGGCGTGAAAGTATATGTGGCATGCAACATATTTTCGAGAAACAGCGAACAGGAGGCCATTTCAGATTACCTGAAAAACCTTGCCCGGATAGCCCCGGATGCCGTTATCATTGCAGACCCCGGAATACTGCTTGAAGCCCGGAAGGTTATGCCCGGCATGCCTATCCATCTGAGCACACAGGCTAACACAACCAGCTACAGGGCCGCACTTTTCTGGAAAAATATGGGAGTCACGAGAATCAATGCGGCAAGGGAGCTGTCCATAAAGGAGATTGAAGAGATCGCCTTCTTAAGCCATGTCGAAATCGAGGCGTTCGTTCACGGCGCAATGTGCATCTCATATTCAGGCCGCTGCCTTTTGAGCAATTTCATGGAAAACCGCGATAGCAACAGGGGCGAATGCTGCCAGCCGTGCAGGTTCAGATATTCTGTGGTCGAAGAGACAAGGCCCGGCAAATATATGCCGGTGGAGGAAGACAGCCGGGGAACTTATATCTTCAATTCCAGAGACCTTTGCATGATAAGACATATACCCGAGATGATAAATGCCGGGATATCATCGCTTAAAATCGAGGGACGCATGAAGGGAATAAATTATCTTGCCTCTGCGGTCAAAGTCTACAGGGAAGCAATAGACGCCTGGTATGAATCTCCTTCGCAATATAATGTGAAAGACGAATGGATCGAAGAGCTTTCAAGAATAAGCAACAGGGACTACTGCACAGGATTCTATTTCGGGGATGCGGGCGAGACCGTTCCGAATTACATGGACATAAAACCTGCTACGCTAAGAACATTTATCGGGAAAGTAACCGGTGTTGACAACGGGAATTATGCAATTCTCGTTGTCAGAAACAGGTTTTTTTTAAACGATCCGGTTGATCTTTTGGGGAAAAAAGGACCGGCAAAGCGGGACACCATAAAACGCATTCTGGACATTGAAGGCAATGAAGTAAAGGCAGCAAGATCGGGAAGCACGGTGAAGGTGCTGCTTGAAAATGAATGTTCCGTAAACGACCTTCTGAGAAAAATTGAAGAATGAGGATTAATAAATGAAAGGTTACGTTCAGGTTTATACCGGAGACGGAAAAGGCAAAACAACGGCGGCTATCGGTCTTTCCATAAGAGCCGCCGGAGCGGGCCTGAAGGTTTATATAGCCCAGTTCATAAAAATGGGCGATTACAGCGAAATCAAGGCTCTGAAAAAGTTCTCAGATCTGATTACAGTGGGACAATTCGGTCTGGGCCGCTTTATAAAGGGAAAGCCTTCGGAAGAAGATATTGAAGCCGCACGGGCAGGGATTGAAAAGGTAAAGAGCCTGATGGCCTCGCAGGATTATGATATCATCATACTCGAAGAAGCCAACGTGGCGGCAAAATACGGACTTATATCCGTAAATGATCTTCTTGATATGATCTCGTCAAAACCGGAAAATATGGAGCTTGTGATAACCGGCCGAGGCGCGGACCCGGAGGTTGTCGAAAAGGCCGACCTTGTGACGGAGATGAAGGAGATAAGACATTATTTTAAAAAAGGCGTGCCGGCAAGGAAAGGAATTGAAAAATAGCTCATCAGCTATTTAGTAACGGCTCCTTAAGCGCAGGAGGTGGAACCATGAAAACCCTTATTCTTGATGTACAAACGCCTGCTGAGTCGATGGCGGACTTTGCCCGTGCTTGGAAGGCAGGCAAAACCCAAAAGTCCGCGCGCATTAGTTTCGCAACCCCGGAGTTGCTTTGGCGAGTGTTAACTCCAAAACGATGGGAACTGCTAAAGGCTCTTTGCGGAGCAGGTCCTGTATCAATCCGTGAAGCTGCACGGCGTGCCGGCCGTGATGTTAAGGCAGTCCATGGCGACGCTACCGCATTACTTAACGCTGGAGTTCTCGATCGCACAGACGACGGGCGCATCATTTTCCCATTCGAAGCTGTGAAAGTCGAGTTCCTGTTGCAGGCAGCATAACTTGGCAACGCACGGACAGGCATTGAAAAGGTAAACCGTATAGAACTTTATGCCCTTGATCCCCGTAGAGCGGCCATCCTACTTATTGGCGGCAGAAAGACCGGCGGTAAGCGTTGGTACGAACAATACGTCCCATTGGCTGAAAGAATTTATGAGGAACATTTAAAGTCATTAAAAGATGAATAAGGGGGCGCATTATGAGCAAACCGTACTCTATACTGAGAGAAAAAATGAAACCCGCAGCAAGAAAAAAAGCGGCGGAGAAGACAAAGACCCTGCTTAATGCAATGCCTTTGCAGGAATTGCGTCATGCCAGGAATTTAAGCCAGGAACAACTGGCACAAACATTGTCTGTCAAGCAAGCCGCTGTATCAAAATTTGAAAAACGGACAGATATGTATATCAGCACATTAAGAAATTTTATCAAGGCCATGGGAGGCGACCTGGAGATCATCGCCACATTTCCTGATGGGTCCGTTCATATCAGTCAATTTGAAAACATTGCTGCGAAGGCAGAAAGAGGAAATTCACCGAGTTCCGGTTGAAAGCTGCAATTATTTAGGGTAATATCCTCAGGCGGTAGGGGGATGCACTCCTTCCTGAAGTCAGTAAAACGTCGCCCTTTAAAAATATGCTTGATTTCAAACAGAAATAAATGATGTTGTTTTCTCAGCGATCATGATAAAGAATAAGGACACTGGATTTTTTATTTTCACCGGAGTCATATTTTTGGTTCCGGCTCGTGCGGGTTAGGGAAAGGTTAACTTTTATGGCAAGGAAAAATACTCCCGAGAACAAACGTAGGCATGTTATCGGCAAATCCGAAGAGCATGGTCGGCGTTTCACCACAATTTCAATCAAGAACTATCGTTGTTTAAAAGATTTCACGATAGATTCGTTGGAGAGGGTGAATCTCATTGGCGGGAAAAACAACGTAGGCAAGACAACCCTACTTGAAATCCTATTCTTGCTCGTGGGAAATACGAATATTAGCCTTATACTATCGATCAATGCTTTTCGCGGAATGGAAATGTTCGCGGGAGAGGCTGCAGCGATCCGCGAATCATTATGGAGCCACCTATTTCACAACCTTGATAGCCAAGCTAATATTTCCATTCACGGTAAGCTGGAGACTGGCGAGCAAATCAGCACAACTCTAAAAGAGCTTGATAGGGTATCCACTATTCTCCCATTTGGTGGAACCCCTCAAGTTAAGGCGGATGCGGGTACAAGCGGAGGGTTAGCCAAGGCACTACAACTTTCGTATAGGGATATAACCAATAGGGAATACTCGGTCATATTGCAAGTTGGCGCTAAAGGTATCAACCTGCCACCATCAACAGCTGAGCCTTTATTTCCAGGAATCTTCTTATCAGGCCGCCGCCGCCCAAGTTTACAGGAAAACGCTATCCGATATGGGCAATTGGAAATGGCCAAAAGCCTTCATTATCTACTACCGGTGCTACAAATCATTGAGCCTCGCTTAAAGCAGTTGAGTGTTATCGTCGGTGCCAGTGGCCCTATGCTCTATGGCGATATCGGTCTACCACAGATGTTACCCATGGCAGTTATGGGTGATGGGTTAGGAGGCCTCGCTTCTATTCTACTTTCCATTTCCAGCGCCCCTGGTGGTGTCGTTCTCATAGACGAGATTGAGAATGGTTTACACCATTCCATTTTGATGAAGGTTTGGCAAGTCATTGCCGATGCAGCCCGTCGCCACAATACCCAAATATTTGCCACTACTCATAGTTGGGAGTGTATTGTAGCC
>JAUYEO010000323.1 GCA_030689795.1 Desulfobacterales bacterium
GGTTTTACTGAGAAGATGCTTAGGCATGAATGCGAAGTTTGCTATCATCGTCGGAATCACTGCGCTTGCGATAACCGCTGTTACCAGAAGGGAATATTGCTCCTGGTTGACGATTCCGTGCGAGTACCCGTAGAGGGCTGAAATAGTCCCGAAGGTAAGGCCGGTCGACATCAAGAGAGTATAATACCATTTTTCGTTTTTCTCCTTCCGGAAGATGCCGATTATGGGATAGAGGCCGAAGATCTTGGAGAAAACCTTGCCTGCAAGAAGCGCAAGAAGCACCAAAGGTGCGGAAATAATGGCGGGCAGGGATACAAGGGAGCCGGCCCTTAAGAAATAGAAGGGTGTCAAAAATCCTATGGTCAGGGTGCGAAGGCGTCTGATGAAGAAAGTATCCCTTGCCGCCGATCCTGCAAGTATCATTCCGGCGATGTAAGCAGGGAGAACGGCTTCGCTCCCGGACCACAAAGCAAGAGATCCGAGCCCGAAAAGCACGAAAAGTATCCACTTTGTTCTTATTGCGGCTGTTCTGTTTCCGTAAAGGCCTGTAAGGCGTGATGTGATAAACGGGAGCGCAAAGAAAGATACTATGCAGACTCCTATAAAGACAAACGTTCTATAATTAAAAGGCGCAAAGAGAAGTCCGAGCATGATCACGGTTCCGAGGTCATTTACAAAACATGATCCGAGGATTCCTTTCCCGAATTCCGTTTTGTTGAATCCGGATTCGAGCATCACGGCGTAAACCACGGCCATAGAAGTTGTAGAGAGAGCCACCCCGGCAAGCAGGCTCTGCTGTGCGCTCCAGCCAAGCAGGTATTTTGCCAGTGCGGCGCAACCGAGAAAGGGCGCAAAAAAACCGACGAGACCGACAATCGTTACTTCTTTGATTTTTGTCCGCATCACTGAAGGCTCCAGCTCGGCTCCCGCGAGGAATGTCAGAAGAACGGCTCCTGATGCTGCTATGAATTTCAGCCATTCAAGATTTGAGCCCAGCGCATCGGGGCCGAAGAATCGCCCGACTGCCGCAGCCGCAACAACGCCGACACAGATTTCAACAAGGGCCATAGAGATACGGAGGTGACTTGCAAGAATTGTGGATAAGACAGCGAGTGCAAGCCAGATAGTTGCGGTTGTGAAAGCGCTTTCCATTATATAATAATTCCTCCCCGTAATTATATGGTAACTATGCAGGTTATTTAGGCTGTAGACTGAAGGCTGTCAGGGGATAGACTGCACGCTGTTAGACCGTAGGCTGTTAGCTAAAAACCTACAGGCTAAACGCCTACAGCCTATCCACCTGAGCAGTTACGATCAGTCGCTGAATATTTTTAAAGAATCTCCGTTTACATCCTGTGCCGGCAATGCCGGAGATCCGGAAGGGGTCTCCTGCACGGATCTGAGCTTTCGTTCAATCGCGCGGGTTCTTGTTTCGGCGTTGTCTATCGTGTCCGTAGCTTCAAGGAGCTTCTTCTTGGTCTTTGCGAGCACATCCCCAAACCTGCCGAATTCGGCTTTGACTGCGCCGAGAAGCACCCATATTTCGCTTGAGCGTTTTTCAATGGCAAGAGTCCTGAAACCCATCTGAAGGCTGTTTAATAAAGCCGCAAGAGTTGTAGGTCCTGTCACAATCACCCGGTATTCACGCTGAAGGATATCGCAGAGCCCGGGCCTGCGGATTACCTCGGCATAGAGGCCTTCGATCGGAAGGAACATGACTGCAAAGTCGGTGGTATTCGGAGGATCTATATATTTCTCCCTTATATTTTTTGCCTCTGCTTTTATGCGCATTTCAAGGTTTTTAAGAGATTTATCGGCAAGATCCTTATCCGCCGCTTCCTGTGCATCGATGAGACGCTGATAATCCTCCTGTGGGAATTTCGCGTCTATCGGCATCCAGACAACATGCTGACCCGAAGGATCCTGTCCGGGAAGCTTTATGGCAAATTCCACCCTTTCCTGACTGTTCTTTTTTGTTGCGACATTGGCTTCATACTGATCGGGGGATAGTATCTGCTCAAGAATTGCGCCGAGCTGGATTTCGCCCCAGGTTCCACGTGTTTTGACATTGGTAAGCACTTTTTTCAAATCCCCGACTCCGGTCGCGAGTGTTCTCATCTCTCCAAGCCCTTTGTAAACCTGCTCAAGGCGCTCGCTTACCTGCTTGAAGGATTCGCCGAGGCGTGTTTCAAGTGTTGTCTGGAGCTTTTCATCGACGGTTGCGCGCATCTGTTCGAGCTTCTTGCTGTTTTCATCCTGCATTGTGCCCAAGCGGTTTTCCATTGTAATGCGCATCGATTCCAGTTTTTCCTCGTTGAGCCTTGTCATCGCCAGAAGCTGTTTTGAAAAGGAATCCAACTGGTCTTTCTGCATGCCGGCAATCTCGGCCATCCGTTTTGAAAGGGAGTCTCCGTAATCCTTTAGCGAAGCCCCAAGCTCTTCGCGGGCGAGCCTTGAGTTATCGGTGGATTCCTTCCTGTTTTCGGAAACCTCTTTTTTTATTGAAGCTTCAATGCAAGCAGTCTGCTTTCCCAGCGCGGCAAAATTCGCTTTGAGCTTTGCTTCGATATCTTCCGGTTTGCGTCTCAAGATTATGAGAATAAAAACAAAAGATAAGATGCTGACAAGGCCGATTAGAATAAGCAATATGTTTGTCATTTCCAACTCCACTTGTTAACTTAAGTGAATTATGAATAGTGAAAAATCGGATTTATGACGCAGGATGGTATGAGAAAGAGAGTGTTGCGTCAAGTTTAAAAAATATAATGTTCCGGCTGGATTTGCAGTTGGTTTATCGGCTTCTGATCAGGCGCCGATCTCATCAGTCCCGGCTGTATTTTGAAGATTCTCCACCGCAAGTCCGCCCGCCATACTGATTGGCGGGACCTTCGGCGGTAATTGCGCTCACTGTTTCGGTTCAAGTTTCTTTGTAAGAGGCCCGTCCTTTCTCCATGTGTAACAAGTATCGATCAAATATATTTCCATTGATTCACGTGAAAATTTACCGTTAAAAGGCTTTCTTGCAATATTTGACCAGTAGCCCTGCACAGCAGCCGGAGACATTACCAGAAAAAGAGTAGTCAGATGGGAGCATCCCTTTATTCCGCCTGTTATTTTCTTTACCTTAGCCGAAAAGCCGGGAGCAATATTAAGCCCTTCAATTTCCTTAAGGCTGTTTATAGTTTCAACGCAATCCTCATGGGGGGTTCGCGGCATTTCAACCTCGATTTTTTTTATCGTAAGCCGGTCTCCTATAAGCATACGGATGACCATATGATGTAGTCTTCCGGGAGGATGCACCTCTCCTGAAAGAAGATAATAAGGTTTTAACCGTTCATCTTTTAACACACCTTCAACAATTATTCCTTCTCCTTCACACTCATAGGTAGAAACCTCCACGTTTCTTACATGGATTTTTTCTCCGCACCGTTCTTTCAGGCTCATCTCTTTCTCCCTCCACCCGCGATTCAGTTATTGCCGATATTTTTTAGTTCAGGATGAACACTTTTTAACCTTTTATTAATACTATTTCAAACATAAAACCCGTTTTGTCCGGTTATTTTTTATGATTTTTAATAAGAACGGCATCGTAAAAAGTTTTTATATTGCAATAAAAAGCTCTTTTTTGTATAAGATCATAGCATTTTATTAAAATTGACGATTAAAGGGTTTCGGCTTCCGGTTTTTGTTTGAACTTTTCCTTTTTCTTCAACCAGAAACCAGCGACCAGGAACCAGAAACTATGAGTTTAATATGAGGAAGTCATGAAATACGTAAAAAGCAAAAGTTTGTTTTTATATTCAAAAGCCATTCTGGTTATCCTTTTTATATTTGCGGTCACAGGTATGGTTTCTGCAGGACAGACAATCGACGAGGTGCGGAGCAAATGGATCGGGGTCAGCATAAACAAGCTCATTGAAAAACACGGTTATCCTGACCAGTCTTTTACGGCTCCGAACGGCAACACGGTTTATGTTGTCATCAAAAACATAAAGAAACTCTATCCCGTCCCGGTTTTCAGACAGCCTGACCGCAAAGAGGTTGATATGTACAACACGAAAACAGGAGCATATTCATACGGAACTACGACAACCGGCGGCGGGTGGACGGTTGAACAGCAGATGCAGAAATCAGAATGTGCAGGCTATTTTGAAGTAAACAAAGATAAAGTGATTGTCGAAGTAAAATTCAAAGGGGATGAGTGCCCGCAGTAAAAAATCAGCGGGGAATGCACTCGCTATTGCGGTTCCAGTTCGCTGATTGGTATTTCCTTTACAACGGCGGAACCGATTCCGGATAAGAGAACAAAATGCAAAGAAGCATCATCCCTCTTTTTGTCCTTCTTTATCGCGTCAAAAGCTTTTGCCCGGTCATAAGAAAGTTCAACCGGAAGTCCGTATAGTTTGATAAGCCTCTTTATCCTTTCAAGTTCTTCGTCCTTTAACAATCCTTTGTTAACTGAAATTTTACAGGCAGCCACCATGCCTGCGCTGACTGCCTCACCGTGCAGGATGCCTTTAACTTTTTCAAAAGCGTGGCCGAATGTATGCCCGAAATTAAGTTTTCTCCGCTCACCTTTTTCTTTTTCGTCCCGCGATACAACAGCCGCTTTGATTTTCACGGAATCGTACACAAGCTTTTCAATAGTATTTCTTTCAAGCGCAAGCGCCTTTTCATAATTTTCCTCAAGAAAACGAAACAGTGTGGAATCATATATTGCGGCATGTTTTATTATTTCAGCAAAACCGTTAAGAAGTTCTCTTTGGGAAAGGGTCGAAAGAAGGTTTAAATCGCATATTACAAATTCAGGTTGACTGAAAACACCGACAATATTTTTGTATCCGCCAAGATTTACACCGTTTTTACCGCCGACACTTGCATCAACCTGAGAAAGGAGTGTGGAAGATACAAAACCAAACCTGATACCTCGTAAAAAAGTGGAAGCCGCGAATCCGGCGATATCGCAGATAACCCCGCCCCCTATCCCGGCAATAAAAGACGACCTGCCCGCCTCAAATTCAAGGAGCCTTTCATATATATTACGAACCGTATCAAGAGTCTTTGCCTTTTCACCCGGTTCAATTTTTATAACCCTGCATGGAGGAAAATCCTTTCCATGATGATCCCATACATTTTTATCCGTTATTATTACAGTCCTTTCGACAGGAATATATTTTCCGAGATTTATAAGGCTTTCGCCGACCATCACCGCGGAATCACCCATGCCGCCTTTTATCTTTATGGTCTTAAACATTATAAGCTCGGGTCTCCGGTTTATGGTCGCTGGTTTCTGGTCTCTGGTTTCTAACCCGGACATCGTACTTCGAAGTTCGATATACCCGTGTAACGGGCCCGATGTTCGATATTCTGTTCACGCCTTCAGCCTTCCGCCTCTCGCCTCATACCTGTTTCATGTTGAAAATATCGTATATAGCCCTGACCTGCCTGCATAGTATTTCAAACTGGTGCGGATAAAGGGACTGTGCCCCGTCGCTCATAGCCTTTTCCGGAGCGTGATGCACTTCAACCATCAGACCGTGAGCATCCGCTGCTATGGCAGCACGGCTCAATGGTATAACCTGGTCTCTGCGGCCTGCGGCATGGCTCGGGTCAACAATTATCGGAAGATGGCTCTCTTTTCTTACGACCGGAATCGCAGAGAGGTCGAGGGTGTTGCGGCTGTGATGTGAAAATGTCCTCACACCTCTTTCGCATAAAACCACATTCGAATTTCCACCTTCAAGAATATATTCTGCGGCCATCAGAAATTCTTCTATCGTGGCCGCCATTCCACGTTTAAGAAGAACAGGCTTTGATGATTTTCCTGCACGCCGGAGAAGGCTGAAATTCTGCATGTTACGGGTTCCGATCTGCACCATGTCCGCATATTCTTCGACCATATCAAAATGTTCAAAATCCATGACTTCGGTCACTACCGGCATGCCCGTTGTTTCGCGTACTTCAGCCAGTATTTTCAACCCTTCCTCGCCAAGCCCCTGGAAAGAATAGGGTGAAGTTCTCGGCTTGAACGCTCCTCCCCTGAAGATGTGCGCTCCGGCACTTTTGACATGCCCTGCTATGGTAAGAGCCTGGTTTCTGCTTTCGATTGCGCAGGGGCCGGCAATTATTACAAGATAACCGTTCCCGATCGGCACATCCCCGACGCGAACAATCGTTCCTTCAGGCTGAATCTCACGGCTCACAAGCTTATACGGTTTTGTAACAGGGATGGCATCCTTTACACCGGGAAGTCCCAGCACAACAGAAGCGTCAACAGGCCCCTTGTTGTTTAATATGCCGATTGAAACCCTGTCTCCGCCCGGGATCGGCCGTGCAGTATATCCTCTCGCCTCAATGGCTGCGACAACGGCATCAATCTCTTCCTGAGTCGCTTTTTTATTCATTACTACAAGCATCTCTGTATCCTCCTTGAGAAAACCGGTATCCGGTCTCTGGTTCCTTGTTTATGGTTAAGGGTGTTATGTGTTAAGTTTTTTTTCACTTTTCACATTTTTTTGCTTTGTGCCTTTGTGCTTTGCCACTTTCTTTTTTGTTGTCCCCATAAAAACAAAAAAGGATCGCAAGCTTTTGAAGTCTGCCCGCGATCCTTAGTTATTCTGAAATACCAGTCAAATATTAAATAACGAAATCCTCGGCAAACCCCTCCCCGCTGTTTTTCCGCCACCAGCACCAGTAAAAATCCTGAACCATAAAATATTCAACAAGAGTCATTTGCCTTGAAAACCTTTTTTTCGCCGATTTTTATTGAAGCTACCGGAATATCCGGCCGATTGTCAAGAGATTTTTCAGATTTTAGTTTCAGCCTTTTCCTCATCTATTCATGCTTCCCTGAACATAACCTTCAAGATCCATTGAGACGTATAAATATCCGGCCTTTTTTAATTTTCCAACCACAGAATCCCTTGTTTTCTCATTCATCATCCTGTCAAAATCTTTCTTTGCCAGTTCAATTCTTGCAAGATTACCATGATGCCGGACACGGCAGGCGCTGAAACCAAGATCGATCAATGTATTCTCGGCCTCTTCAATCATTTTCAAACTTTCAATTGTGATAGCAGTGCCGTAAGGGATCCTTGTCGCAAGGCATGCCATAGCCGGTTTATCCCATGTTTCAAGCAGCATCATTTTTGAAAGATCGCGGATATCCTGCTTTGAAAGTCCGGCCTCTATCATCGGAGAAGCTATAACCATCTCTGAGGCGGCTGAAAAACCGGGACGGAAATCCTTCAGATCATCGGTATTTGCTCCATGAGCAAGTTTAGATATTCCCATTTTTGAAGCAGCCTCGATCATCTTCGGGAAAAGATTTTTTTTGCATACATAACACCTGTTCCTGTTATTAGCAGTAAATTCAGAGAGATTCATCTCATCTGATCGAATTATGATATGTTTTATCCCGTGATTCCGTGCAAACTTTCCGGCAAATTCTATTTCTCTTGCCGGATGAACCGGTGATTTTGCCGTAATGGCTGCAACGTTTTCGCCTAAAACACCATGTGCCGCTGCAAGCAGGAAAGTGCTGTCTACTCCGCCTGAAAAAGCAACAGCAAGTGAATCATAATTTTTCAAAATCGAAATAAGGCTCTCTTTTTTAGCTATAAGGTCGTCGCTATTCATATCTTTTTCTTTCTTTAAAAGTTGATGAACTCGTAAAAATTATAAAATCCCGTCATTCCCGTGAAAATCCGCCTAGGCGGAAACTATTTGAAGGAATTCGCCGCGGCGAACTTTCGCGGGAATGACAAAAAGAACATATTCCGACTTACAACGAAGTCAAATTCAAGAAACGGTCATAATTATTTAATATTCTTTAATAATGTTAATTTTATCCAGTTTTGACTTCGTTTCTCATAGGATGCCATTCACGGCATAAAATTGCTTTTTACGAAGCCGTCAATAATTGTTTACAAAACAGAGCTTATACTTTATATAAAATTAAAGAACAATCCTCAACCGATGTAAATACAAATCATCTGAAAGGACTATATTTATGGGAAAGACGGCAAAATACATTTCAATTATCGTCGTTGCCATATTAATTTTAATAACCGTTCTGACCAGCCAGTCGAACAAGGACAATTACTTTATAAAATACAAAGATGGAGCTGTTGAGGTATGGAAAGGAAGATTTTCCCCACTCGGCAAGGAGTTCTTTATCTCAATGCCCGGAGCGCAACCGCCGAATCCTGTAAAGGAGACATACTCCCGTGAAGAGGTTTTCCCCCTCATAGCAAAATATTATATCGATAAGGCTGATGCGGTCCTTGATGTTCCGGGTCTTCCTGATTTTGAAGGCATGAGAACTTACCTGAACAAATCCCTATCTTTTGCAATCTCCTCTGACCTGGAGCAAGCAGCTCACACCCGCTTAAACAAGATCGACAGGATGGTGCTTCTTTACAAAGCCGATATAGCCGTGAGCAAAGACAGCATCCCTGAACTCAAAACCGCTCTTGAATATTTAAACAGAGCAAACACCCTCGGTCCGGACGAGATGGAATCGGGGCTTATTCAACAGAAAATTGATTCGATCAGGGCCAGAATGGCAGTCATTGAGACCGTACAGCAGGCAGCGGCACAAGGTCAGAATCAGCCGGCCGTTAATCCTCCGGATAAACCGGTAAAATAAGGTTCTTCTCCCAATTGGTTTGTCTTGCTGTTTTTATGCCCCTGATGCTTCAAATCATTCAGCCTGGCCATCAGTTGGAAATAATTACAGACTATACGTGATACGCTTTTTCCGATAATAAACTCATTTGACGCAGGCCTTCAATATAACTTATTTGATTTTATACAAATATCAGATCAAGCAACAGGCAATCCGAAGTTCAAATCTTTCCGGAACCGGATATTAAATATTACGTATATTAATTGTTAGGCTAAGAACACATTAAGGGAACACATGACTACCAAAAAAGAAAAATCGTTCGCTGATTACAGGAAAGAAGGGCACCTTTGGATAACCCTTTCAACAGGTGAATACTATCCTGATGTACTTCCCCTGGCCTGTGAGTTGTATAAGCCTGTACTTGTGACATTTGGCCAGTTGCTCAAAGCTGCTCATTCATCGACGGATTTGTTTATGTCCATAGCTGATACAACGCCACAGTGGATGAGAATCCAATTGTGTCGTGTTTTTCGGAAATATGTGAGCCCTGAAACTCCTGTCGAGATGTTAAAGAAGAAAAGCGCAGCAGGCGATATCTGTGATCGTTTTGGCAACGGATTTCGCAAAATTACTGAAGTGCAGGCAAGATTTCAAGAATGGCCAATGCCTGACGAAGCCCTATGCGCAGTACTTGGGAATACAAGGATAGGGGGCAAAAGGGATACGATTTAACAGAGAGACTGTTCACAATTATACGAGAGAATTTCAAAGAACTCACAATTATCGGGCCAGAACGTGCTGGTAAAGATGTCATACTTGGAGAACTGTTTGAAGACTATCCAAAACCAGACAGACCCGTTGATTTTGTTCTTATTTATAAAGGCAAACCTATAGCCGTCGGGTTAGCAAGGTATGACTCGGATCGTGGAGGAGCGCAAGAGGATGACCGTACAGGGCAGTACCGCGACTGTGCCGCAGAGATGCTCAACTATGCAAAGAAAAAGAAAATACCCTTAAAGGTGATATTCTTGAATGATGGGCCTGGATTGCTTCTCGGCTCAATGTGGCGAGACTACGAATACTTAGAAAATACTTGGCCAGGTTTGGTACGTGTTGTGACACTCAGAATGTTTTCTGAACGAATTACTGTCAACTGGCTTATATCAAAGGAAAAGTAAGAAATGGCTACAGGAGTACCGAATAAAAATGATAATGGTCGGTCACAGCCGATCAATATTACATACGAAGGTAAGGAATCGGTGTCAGCTATCCTGAAAGGGGAATGCGGTAATTTCGAGGAAAACAACCGTGGCTCTCTTGGTAAACGTCTTTATTTTGGCGACAATATCAATGGACTAAGAACGCTGCTTTCAGATACCAGTATAGCCGGTAAAGTAACGCTGGTTTATATTGACCCACCATTTGCTACACAAGGGACATTTCTTTCAAGAACCCAAGAAAAAGCATATGAAGATCATCTTTCCGGAGCAAAATATGTCGAGCATTTGAGGGCTCGGCTTATCCTTCTAAGGGAACTGCTATCAGAGCAAGGTTCGATTTATCTTCACCTCGACGAAAACATGATTTTTGAAATGAAACTTGTAATGGATGAGGTGTTTGGGTATTCCAATTACCGAAACCTTATAGTGCGGAAAAAATGCAATCCCAAGAATTATACACGAAAAGCCTACGGCAATATCGCGGATTACATTCTTTTTTATTCTAAAACTGATAATTACCTTTGGAATCGTCCGGTCGAACCACTTTCAGAAGTGAGCACAAAAGAGTATCATTATACGGAGCCCGAAACCGGACGCCGATATATGAAAGTTCCTGTTCATGCACCAGGAACACGAAACGGTGCAACCGGCGGCGAATGGCGCGGTATGCTTCCTCCCCCTGGCAAGCATTGGCAGTACACTCCTGCGACTCTTGATGAAATGGATGCTCGTGGCGAAATATTTTGGTCTAAAAACGGCAACCCTCGAAGGAAGGTTTATCTTGATGAACACGCTGGAGCTGGCGTTCAAGACATCTGGTTAGATTTCAAGGACGCTCATAATCAAAATATCAAAATAACAGGGTATCCTACTGAAAAAAACGCTGATCTTCTTCGACGAATTATAGGGGCATCATCGAACCCTAGTGATTTGGTGTTAGATTGCTACGCTGGTTCTGGAACAACATTGGCCATTGCCGATGAAATGCAAAGGCATTGGATTGGTATGGATAACAGTCATGAAGCGCTCGCGACTATCTTAAAACGCTTTCAGCAAGGTCTCTTGCCAATGGGTGACTATGTCCAAGAGCGCAAGGCGAAGAAAAGTTCAGTGCCGCGGCAGGCGACTCTATTTGATACACTGAATGAGCAGCCAGCATCACTATTGCCAATAAAGAATGCAGAACATACCCCAATTAATGACATTACCATTTTTATAGTTGAAGACGCACCTTCTGAAGTGTTTTCCATCGTGGCAAATTGGCAAAAAAGATGCAATAAAGAGTATACACAACGAACAGAATTAAAATACATGGTCTCAGAGCCCATAAATTTTGCTGATATCTGTTATCAACTGCATGGACGAGATAGCAAACTTTCTAAGGTGATTGATTCAGTAGGTCCATGTGCTCTGGTGCGGAGCCACGCAGGCTTCGAATTTTTGGTTGACGCCATTGTTGGGCAACAACTTTCTAAGAATGCTGCGGATGCAATTATGAGGAGGTTTCGTAATCTGTTTGTCTCTGGACGACCATCTCCCCAAAAAATGCTTTCTATGCCAAGGCAAAAGGTTCTCGACAGCGGTATTTCGCAAAGAAAATACGACTACATTCTCGATTTGGCGCAAAAAATCGAAGCCAAGCATTTGAAACTTGCTCAGTTACACCAAGAGGACGACGATACAATTCGGCACATGCTCAAGACAGTAAAAGGAATAGGTGACTGGACGGTCGATATGTATTTGCTTTTTGGTCTGGCAAGGTTGGATGTCTTTCCTGTTCATGACCTCGCACTTAGAAAAACTATATCGGCGGTTTACGGTTTGGAGGTGACCGACTTAGATGGAGCGAAGCAAATTGCAGAAAAATGGAGGCCATATCGTAGTGTTGCCTCTTGGTATCTGTACAAATATGGAAATTCCAGAGCCTAACAACCGCATCTCTCAATGTTTTGCGGAGCGCATAAAGAAGTCTACTCTACCAGTTCCCCCTTTGTCTTCAGAAGGGATTGAAGCATTTCCAATTACTATTGAAATGAATATAATACCATGACTGTAATTAACCCCAATCGGGTAGCCGGGGGATTTTCTCCCCCAGCCCCCACACCACCCGGCATGCGGGTCCGCACGGGGCGGTTCGCGGAAATTATCGGGCCTTAGCCGGATAGTGAATCCCAATCCACAGTGTTCGTATGGACATAAGTCCCTGTTTTCGTAGAAACTCGTTACCCAAGCCGCAATTCGTAGACAAGTTCTTCGCAAGATGCCAATAACCTTCCCTGTTTTGAGCTCATTATTAGCCGGATTATTTCAAAACAAATAATTGACTATGGTACTAATATGTAGTACCATATTTCAGTGAACAAAAGACAACGAAAAACATTATTAGATATTTTCAAGAATCCGGTTCAATCCAATATTGCCTGGAATGATATTGAATCGCTGTTAATTTCACAGGGTGCAAAAATTACAGAAGGAAAAGGTTCACGGGTTCGAATAATACTCAACGACGAACGAGCAGTTTTTCACAGGCCGCACTCACAAAAGGAAACAGACAAGGGTGCTGTTGTTTCAATGAGACGTTTCCTGGAAAACGCGGGGATTAAATATGATGGAATATAAAGGATATATTGGTGTTGTTGAATTTGATGATAAAGCAAAAATCTTTCACGGAGATGTAATCAACACCAGAGATGTAATCACATTTCAAGGTAAAACTGTTGATGAAATTGAAATTGCTTTTCATAATTCAATAGATGATTATATTTCTTGGTGTGAGCAAGATTGCGTAAATCCAGAAAAACCTTATTCCGGAAAGTTCAATCTTCGTTTGTCGCCGAATCTTCATAAAGAAGTAGCTGTTACTGCAAAAAAACTAAAGATGTCTATAAATTCTTTTGTTGAAAAGGCTTTAGTTGATGAAATCAATGTGCACAGAATAATTTAAAAAATTGTTTTAATTTCCCATATACGAGGCCCGGCGAGTTAGCTTTCAATGTTCGGCAGGAGAAGAAATGGGACTGATTGAGGAAAAATATCAGCGTATCACGGATGGCAGTCGTTCATTTGATATTCGCTTTTGGCAATCCCAGGGTGATCGTGCCATTTTCGAGGCTGTAACGGAAATGCTTCATGACTACTTCTTTATCCGAGGTAAAAATGTTGACGAGTCCCGACTTCAAAGAACTATTGAATCTTTTCGAAAAGCATAAGATTCGCTATCTTATTGTGGGTGGCTATGCGGTAATGAAATACAGCGAGCCACGATTCACGAAAGACCTGGATGTGTGGATAGCAACCGACACAGAGAATGCAAACGCGGTGTATTCAGCACTAAAAGAGTTTGGGGCGCCGCTGGCAAATCTTAACGCAGATGACTTCACCCACAAGGATTATTTTTATCAGATGGGAAGACCGCCTCTACGGGTTGATATTATGATGTCGATACCAGGAGTCGACTTTGAAGATGCATGGAAAAACCGTGAATTCGTTGAATTGGATTACTTTAAGATTCCGTTTATCTCGAGATCTGACTTGATTCGGGCAAAAGAAGCTAGCGGAAGGCCACAGGACAAAATCGATATCGACAAATTAAAAGAAGCCGAACAATTGGATACACTCGAAGAGAAATAGTGCGCCGCTTCGCTTTGCGCTATTTCTCGCGAGTGATCCATTCCCGTTCGACAAAGGATTGACATGAATATTTACGATGAATTTTTTTCTATCATCAAACAATTGAATGCCGCCAATATTAAGTATGCCGTTGTCGGGGGCATCGCACTGTCATTTCATACAGAACCCAGATATACTAAGGATATAGATTTTTTGGTTTTATCGAATTGCATTGATGATTTAAAATCTATTTTAAAAAGCATGGATTATACATTTGAAGCTCAACCATGGAAGTTTAAGAATACAAATATTATACTTCATAGATTGACTAAAATTGAAGGGGAAGATAGCTTAACAATCGATTTATTAGAGGCTATGGAGGAACAGCATGCTCGAATAATCGAAAATGCAATTAGAGAAAAAACGGAATATGGATTTGTGTGTATAGCGACCAGAGAAGATCTTATTTGGATGAAACGATTAAGAAACTCCAAGCAGGATATTGCAGATATTGAGGCTTTAGAAAATGACAAAAATTGAGAAAGTCATCAGAGATATTAATAATCTACAGGATTTCTATAAGAGAACAAGATTGTTGAGATCGCGAATTAAAGCAAAAACATCAACGCAATTAAAAAATGCCGAACAAAAAGATCCACCTAACCGGGATTCCGCTGGCGCTCCGCCCCGATAGCTGACCACATCATTAGACCACAATGCTGTAAATATTTTTTTGGTGAAACAGATTCGGGAGCAATCCAAGATAAATCCTCTTCTTTCTACCCTCTGAATCTGCAAGGATATTGCACGGACTGAATGAAACGATAATTTAAATACCCAAGGGAGAATTGTTAATGGCGAAAAAACAGATTAAGGGGGTTATCCCTCCAATGCTTACCCCTTTTAAAGCAAACGGTGATGTTGATTATGACAAGCACATCCGGAATATGGAAAGCTGGAATAAAGACAAACTGGCAGGATACCTGGTTCTGGGATCAAACAGCGAAACAGCTTATTTGAATGAAGCCGAAAAAATCAAGCTGGTCAAACTGACTGTCAAGCATGCCAGGAAAGGCCGCATGATACTGGCGGGAACCGGCGTTGAATCGGCCCGGGAAACCATTGCCCTGACCAACAAGGCCGCAGATCTTGGGGTGGATGCCGCACTGATCCTGACTCCGTCCTACTATCATGCCAAAATGAATGAAGAGGCCCAGATCAGATTCTTTACCGAAGTTGCCGACCACACAAAGATTCCGGTGATGATTTACAACGTGACCGCTTTTACCCATATCAATGTAACGGTCAATACCGTCCGGGTTTTAAGCAAACACCCCAACATTTTAGGCATGAAAGACAGCACCGGCAATATTCCGCAGTTGGTTGCGTTTTCCGCTGTAATCGACAAGGGTTTTAATCTGATGACCGGTACGCTTTCAGCCTGGTATCCGGCCCTGACGCTGGGGGTAAAGGCCGGAATTTTCGCCGTGGCCAATTGCGCGCCCAATGAATGCAGCGCGATACAGACAGCCTTTGACAAAGGCGATCATGAAGCTGCCAGGAAGCTTTACTTCAGGATATTCCCTGTCAACAACGCTGTAACTGCCACCTTTGGCATTGCAGGATTGAAGTACGCCTCGGATTTGATGGGTTATCGGGGCGGCCATGTGCGCTCGCCCCTGCTGCCGTTAAAGGAAGAAGAAAAAATCAGGATCAAAGAGATCCTTCAGACTGCTCAATTATTATAGTTCTATTTTGAGTAGAGTAGAGGAATAAGTGACAATGTTTAGGCTTCGGCATACTTCAGTTACAGGGTTTCCCCCTTGTGTCTCAATAGCCGCATACCATGCAGTATGACCTATTCCCCCCTCATCAAACCCAGCGTGCGGCTTTCCCGCACTGGGCTTTCCCGGAAACTCTCGCCTTTGGCATTCGCAGGGAGTTGCGCGGTTTGAACGATCACAAGCTCA
>JAUYEO010000325.1 GCA_030689795.1 Desulfobacterales bacterium
TATTATAATTAAAATATGATGACTCCGTAATAAGCTAATCTGCAATAAGGAGGTTTCAATGAAGTTAAAACAGATTGCCGTACTTATAGAAAATTCGCCGGGCCGTTTGCTGGAGGTGACCCAGGCGCTTGGGGATGCCGGGATAAACCTGCGGGCCCTTAACCTCGTTGATACCGGAGAGTTCGGAATCCTGCGGCTTCTTGTCTCGGACCTTGCCAAAACAAGGCGCATATTGATGGAAAAACAGCTGCCTGCCATTGTTGATGATGTGGTTGCCGCCGAGATCGAGGACAAACCCGGACAGCTTGCTGCGCTTCTTAAGCCTTTGAAGAGCGCCAAAGTGCATGTTGTTTACATGTATGCATTCATAGGTTTTTCATCGGGCGGGGCCGTTATGATTTTCCGTTTCAGTGATAATGACAAGGCTATTGAAATTTTACGTAAAAACGGAATAAAACTCATTGATGCGAAGGCTTTCGGAATGCTTGAAACCGAGTGAACGGCAAAACCGATTGCCTGTGCCGGCCCCAAAGGGCATGTTATTGAAGCTCCCCGCAGCAAGCTACGGGGAATCTTCGACCGTAGGGAATAAAATCTGTTTTTAATTTGCTCGTTAACCCCGCCGCAAGTCCGCCGAGGCGGACCTTCGGCGGGAATGCGCTCGCTGTTTCGGTTCAGGAAAGCCTGTTTTTATAATCTTCGTAATCGAATCTGCGGATAATGCGGATATTCCCCGATGATTCTCTTATGGCGATTGAGGGCAGCCGGATGCCGTTGAAGGTATTGTTTTTGACCATCGTGTAGTGGGCCATGTCTTCGAAAACGAGACGGGAGCCTGCCTTGAGCGGTTCCGGGAAAGAATAATCTCCTATGATGTCGCCTGCAAGGCATGTCACGCCTCCGAGTCTGTAAGTGTGCCTGTACTCTCCCGGAAGGCCGGCACCCCTGATTGCCGGCCTGTAGGGCATTTCGAGCACATCCGGCATGTGGGCCGCTGCTGAAGTGTCGAGTATCGCGATATCCATCTTATTGTGAATGATGTCAAGAACCGACGCTTCCAGGACGCCGGCATCCAGCGCTATCGCCTCTCCCGGTTCAAGGTAAACCTCCAGATGCCGGCGCTTTTTAAAATCTTTTATAAGACTGGAGAGGAGATCCGTATCATAATCCTTTCTTGTTATATGGTGTCCCCCTCCGAAGTTGATCCATTTCAGCCTGTGAAAAATAGATCCGAATTTATCTTCAACTGCTTTTAATGTTCTTGCAAGCGAGTCCGAATTGAGCTCGCAAAGGTTATGAAAATGGAGGCCTGTTATTCCGTCAAGCTCATTTTCTTCGAAATTCTCCCTTGTTGTTCCGAGCCTCGAAAAGGGGCCGCACGGATCGTAAATCGGCGCCTTTACTTCGGAATGTTCCGGGTTGATCCGTATGCCGCATGAGATTTTCCTGTTGCTTCCGGTCACTCTTGCTTTAAAGCGCCTCCACTGCGAAAATGAATTGAATACCATATGGTCGGCATAACCGAGGAGTTCGTCGAATTCAGTTTCGGCGTATGCCGGGGCGCAGACATGGACTTCCCCTCCGAATTCCTCATATCCGAGTTTTGCTTCATCGAGTGAGCTTGCGGCAACTCCGCAAAGATATTGCCTGATTACGGGAAAGACGGCGAACATGGCAAACCCTTTGAGCGCCATGATAATTTTGCATCCCGCCTGTTTTTGAACCGAATCTAGGATTTTCAGGTTTCGAAGCAGAGCATCTTCCTCTATTACGTAGCAGGGTGCAGGCGTCTCTTTTATTCCAGACTGTGCCATTCTATTCCTCAATAAATTTTTTCAATCCAGGGCAGTCCATACTTACCGAGTTTTTCCATGAAGGGGGCGGGATCAAATTCTTCCACATTGAATACGCCTTTTCCTTTCCACTTTCCCGTCAGCATCATCATTGCTCCGATCATGGCGGGAACGCCTGTAGTATAGGATATGGCCTGAGCCCTGATTTCCCTGTAGCATTCGGCATGGTCGCAGATGTTGTAGATATAATATTTTTTCGGTTTTCCATCTTTCATCCCTTCGATCATGCAGCCTATGCAGGTTTTTCCCCTGTAATTTTCGCCGAGTGACGTCGGTTCGGGAAGAAGCGCTTTTAAAAATTTTAAAGGAATAATGCTGCGCCCTTCATAATCGACAGGATCGATTCTTGTCATGCCCACATTTTCAAGAACCCTGAGATGTGTCAGGTATTCCTGTGAGAAAGTCATCCAGAATCTCATTCGTTTTATGCCGGGTATGTTCTTTGCGAGGGATTCCATCTCCTCGTGATACATGAGATACATCTCTCTTTGTCCTATTTCCGGAAAATCAAAACTCTTGTGGACTGAAAGAGGATCGGTCTCCAGCCACTTCCCGTTTTCATAATATCTGCCGCGGGCCGTCACTTCCCTTATGTTT
>JAUYEO010000334.1 GCA_030689795.1 Desulfobacterales bacterium
CCGTTATATTGTGTGCCTGGAGTAATGTTTATGAGTTCCGATTTGCTTGAGAAAGGTTATGAGCCCGAGGGAGTTGAAAAACGCTGGTATCAATTCTGGGAGAAAGAAGGGCTTTTCAGTGCCGGGGAAAACAGCGATAAAAAAAACTATTCCATAGTTATTCCACCACCCAATGTAACGGGCGTTCTCCACATGGGACATGCCCTCAATGTCACCATGCAGGATATACTTTGCCGCTACAGAAGATTGCGGGGCTACAACGTGCTCTGGATGCCCGGCACGGATCATGCCGGAATTGCGACACAGAATGTTGTCGAAAAGAAGCTTGCCGCCGAAAAAACCGACAGGCATAAACTCGGTCGGGAAAAATTCATAGAAGCCGTCTGGGAATGGCGCAGCCAATCCGGGAGCGCAATTATCAACCAGCTTAAGCGCCTCGGGGCATCCTGCGACTGGAAACTCGAACGGTTTACAATGGATGCAGGTCTTTCGCTGGCTGTCCGCAAGGTTTTTGTTCAGCTTTATCACGAAGGGCTTATCTATAGAGGAAATTACATAATCAACTGGTGCCACCGCTGTCATACCGCACTTGCCGATCTTGAAGTTGAACACGAGGAGATCGACAGCCATCTTTATTATATCCGGTATCCGTTCCCCGACGGTTCGGACGGTATCGTTATTGCCACAACACGTCCGGAGACCATGCTTGGCGACACCGCGGTTGCGGTTAACCAGGATGATCTCCGCTACCAGAATTTGAAAGCAGTTTCAGTCATACTCCCCCTTTTAAACAGAGAAATACCCGTAATCAGGGATGTCTATGTTGACATGGCTTTTGGAACCGGCGCCCTTAAAGTAACGCCTGCTCACGATCCCAATGACTTTGAAATCGGAAAACGGCACAATCTTCCGGAAATAAAGATCATAGGAGACGACGGGAAAATGACTCCTGATGCCGGAAAATTCGAAGGGCTTGACCGGTTTAAATGCAGGGAAGCCGTTATCAAAGCGTTGAAGAAAGAAGGGCTCCTGGAAAAAGTTGAACCGATAAAGCACAATGTCGGGCACTGTTACAGGTGCAAGACTATTATCGAGCCCAATTTGTCCAGGCAGTGGTTTGTGAAGGTGAAACCCCTGGCCGAGAAAGCAATAGAAGCTGTTGAAACCGGACGAACCAGGATTGTTCCTGAAATCTGGACCGGCACATATTACGACTGGATGAATAATATTAAAGACTGGTGTATCTCCCGGCAGATATGGTGGGGCCATCAGATACCTGCCTGGACATGCGAAAAATGCGGACATCTTATCGTATCAATGGAAACACCCGCAACGTGTCACGCATGCGGGAGCGACCTCCTCGTTCAGGAGACCGATGTCCTTGACACATGGTTCAGCTCAGCGCTCTGGCCATTTTCAACAATGGGGTGGCCTGAAGAGACCAGGCTGCTCAAGACCTTCTATCCGACATCCGTCCTTGTTACCGGCTTCGACATCCTCTTCTTCTGGGTAGCCCGGATGATGATGATGGGCATTCATTTCATGAACGACGTCCCCTTTAAAGATGTTTATGTTCATGCGCTTGTCCGGGATGAAGAGGGCAAGAAAATGAGCAAGTCAAAAGGAAACGTTATCGACCCGTTAAACATAATAGATCAATACGGGACGGACTCCTTCCGCATGACGCTTGCGGCATTTGCCGCACAGGGCAGGGATATCAAGATGTCTGAAAAGAGAGTGGAGGGATACCGCCATTTTGTCAACAAGCTCTGGAACGCGGCCCGTTTCGCCCTCATGCATTTAAAGCAGGGAGGCACGGAAATTAAACATGAAAATCTCTCTCTTCCCGACAAATGGATACTTTCAAGGTTAAAATCCGTAAGCGAAAATGTTTCGGCCGCCCTCGACAATTACAGGTTCAATGAAGCAGCCGGAGCTCTTTATAAATTTGTATGGCACGAGCTGTGCGACTGGTATCTTGAAGCCATAAAGCCGTCTCTTTACGGACACAAGGGGGAAGAGAAAAAGGATGCCGCCCTGGGCACGCTTCGGCGGGTTTTCCATGACACACTTATCCTTCTTCACCCTTTTATCCCTTTTGTCACGGAAGAGATCTGGCACAAGCTTCCCGGAACGGAGGGGTCCATCATGAAAGCCGTATTCCCTTCGGATGAAAATGATTTTCAATCTCTCTCCTGCGATCCTGAAGCGGAACCGATGATGGAGCTCATAATTGAGGTCATAACAGGAATAAGAAATATAAGAGGCGAAATGAACATCACGCCTTCAGCATCCCTTGATGTCATCCTCCATTCGGATGACGGGGCCGTGAGAAGCATAATATCACAGAACGAGGATATTATCGTTGATCTCGCAGGCCTTAAATCCTTTTCAGTCAAAAAACCCGGGAAACGGCCGAAAAAGGCAGCCATGGGCGTTACAGAAAGGGCAACAATATATATTTCCCTTGAAGGAATAATAGATTTTTCAAAAGAAAAAGACCGCCTTGAAAAAGAGCTCGGAAAACTGAAAGATGAGATAGCGGCTTCGAACAAGAAACTGAGCAACGAAGATTTCCTGAGAAAGGCTCCCGATGATATAGTGGAAAAGGTAAAAGAAAAGTACCGGATTTTAGTTGAAAAACAGCAGAAACTCATGTCGAATCTTGACAGAATAAAGAGTATTGAAGCGGAATAAAATGCATTCCATAAAACATTTAATTCAAATTGCTCTTGAAGAAGATATCGGCCCCGGTGATATCACAACTGATAATGCGGTTGACCCTGAAATTACAGGCAAAGGCATTATTCTGGCAAAAGAGCCTTTGACGCTGGCAGGCCTTGAAGTTGCCGGGGATGTTTTTGCCTTTATCGATCCTCAGGTTGTTTGCAGGTTTCTTTTCAAAGACGGTGATGATGTTGCAAACGGCGATATCGTCATGGAAGCGGAGGGAAGACTGCGCACTCTCTTAAAAGGCGAGCGCACGGCATTAAACTTTATCCAGCGGCTCTCCGGAATTGCCACAAACGTACGTTCTTACGTAAAGCATCTTGACGACAGAAATATCCGCCTTGTCGACACCCGTAAAACTACTCCCGGATGGAGGGTTCTTGAAAAATACGCTGTGCGGGTCGGAGGCGCTTATAATCACAGGATGGGATTATATGACGGTGTCCTGATAAAGGATAATCATATTATTGCATGCGGCGGAATTACAAAAGCAATCGAACGGGTCCGGGATAAAGTCTCCCACCTTGTAAAAATCGAAGTTGAAGTTTCAGACCTCTCTTCCGTAAAAGAAGCTCTTGCCGCAAAGGCTGATGTCATCATGCTCGACAACATGAATATAGGCCTGATAAAAGAGGCGGCTGCTATCATAGGCAAAAAAGCGATCATAGAGGTTTCAGGCGGAATCACTAAAGAAAATCTGAAGTCCTTTTCAGGCTCAGGGGTTGATCTTATTTCAGTCGGAGCGCTCACCCACTCTGCAAGGAGTGTGGATCTGAGCATGCGCATCATCCAATGATACCGCTTCGCGACACAATACCCTCCAGAAACCATCCGGTAGTAAACAACTCCATTATAGGCATCAATATTGTCGTTTTTCTTATCCAGCTCACACAGGGATCCGCTCTTTACGATTTCGATTACCTGTACGGCCTTGTGCCGGCACGCTATTCAATACCGTATATTTCCTACTATTTTTCCGCCACAGAGCAGATTTTCCCCTTCATATCCTTCATGTTTCTTCACGGCGGATTTCTCCATCTTATAAGCAACATGTGGACCCTCTATATATTCGGGGACAATGTTGAAGACAGGCTGGGACCGGTCCGTTATCTGGTCTTCTACCTCGCATGCGGGCTTTCATCGGGACTGACACATCTTTTTTTCAATTATTATTCCGACCTTCCGACTATCGGGGCGAGCGGGGCTATTGCCGGAGTGATGGGAGCTTACTTCATACTATATCCCAAATCAAAAATACTGACTCTAATTCCCATAATTATTATTCCCTGGATTACTGAGATATCGGCTTTTTACTTTCTTGCTTTCTGGTTTTTACTTCAGTTTCTCAATGCTGCGGGAAGCGGCGGACAGGCCGGCGGAATCGCATGGTGGGCGCATATAGGGGGATTCTTATTCGGAATACTGTTCCTGAAGATTTTCCTGAAAATCCCGGAAACCGGCTTAACCGGCATGACAAGAAGTTTGACTGAGAAGAAAAAAAGCCACAGACTGCAGATTATAAGGCCGGTCGGTTCGGAAAATGATATTGATCTTCACGGAACCCTTCAAATCACACCATACGAGATGACTCTTGGAGCGCAGAAGATAGTCAGCGTTTCTCTGGGCTTCCGGAAAAAACTTTACAAAATTGTGGTGCCTCCTGGACTGGCGGATGGAAGCATGCTGAGATTGAAAGGGCTTGGTCTGGAAATGAAAGACGGGATTAAAGGGGACCTTCTGCTCAAAATGGTCATAAAGCCATAATAGATTTTATCTCAGGTCAAGCCTGTATGATTTGATCATCATTGCCGGGTGATAAGATTTTTTTACTTTCGCAAGACCCGGCATGCTCATGTCGCTCTCCTTGTTGATGTATGTAAACCCGTCGAAAAGACTTTTTGCGCACAGGTTGTCAAAATACTGGTAAAGCCCCTTAATGCCTGCAAAAGCCTTTTCAAAGTGAAGCGCACCCATCTCGTCTGTCAGATAAGAGGCGATTCCGAAAGCGCTTATCACGCCGTCAACACGAAGGTACAAGCCCCTTACATCAAGCAGATCGATATTCCGGAGTGTATTTATTACGGCCTCTTTCTCGCATGCCAGAGCATCATTATCGTACGAATCGCAGTCCCGCTCAAGGCACCATTGTTCCAGAAAATCGATGCACTCCGAGGAAACATCAGATTTTATCTTGCCTGTTTCAACCCGGTCTCTTGCGGCATAATCTCTTTCAAACTGATGGATGAGATTTCTTTTCTGAGAATACCTGTTCCCTTTAAGCTCGGAAAGGTCTTCCCTGAAATAAACATAGTCCGCATATTCTTTCTGAACCGTCATCTTGAAAAAAGACTCAACCTCATTTTCTCCAAACTTTTCAATATAATCTCCGGGTACAAACCAGTAACTTTTAAAACCGAGCTTTCCGGCAAGCCTGTAAAGCTCCGCCGGAGTATATTCCCGTGAAGGTGAAACAGGGAGTATCAGATGGCGTTTTTCTCTTTCTTCCGTAAATTCAGCCCCGATTACCAGGGCATCATTTTTTATTGCTCCGCATGGCGTGTAATCCTCATTTCTCCAGGCTATAATCGAAGGGAGCGAATAGACACACAGGTTATATCTCTGGTGAATGAAAAACTTTTTTAACGCGGAGTAATCCGAATATTTAATCTCTTTCATTTTCATTTCGATATCCTGAGCATCGGCATCGAATCAGACATTTTTTTGAACCCGAAATGACTGTAAAAATCATCTGAATTCCCTTCGGCAATAAGCCCTATCCATTTTATGCCGTCTTCCTCAAGCCGGGAGACCAGCCGCTTTAAAATTTCCGCGCCTATCCCCTTTCCTCTGTATGAATTCATTACGGTAAGATCCTGGATATATGAGTCGCTTCCCCTGTCGCTGATCGCCCTTCCCATTCCGACGATCTCTTCATCTTCCATTGCAACCATGAAGCAGTGACTGCCTTTTATAATCTGCTTAACCAGAGAAGGATCATCCGGCATATTTTTGCCCCACCAGCCGGCTGAACGGTAAAGACCTGTTATCTGTCTGATCTGATCTGAAGAGGGGTCAACCAGGAAGGTAAAATTCAGCATTTTCTGTCTTCGGTTTTTTCGGATTCTTTAATAAAAATGGGGGTGACTTTGTTCCGGCCGTTCTGTTTTGACAGATACATGGCTTTATCCGCCCTTTGAACAAAATCCTTTATATCTTCTTTATGGCAATACTGCGTAACCCCTATACTTATTGTAAGGTTTACAAGTTTTTCGGGAGAAGGGTTAAACATCTGGCTTTCCGTTGCACTTCTTATTCTTTTCCCGACACCGACCGCTTTTCTGCCGGTTGTTTCAGGCAGAAGAATCGTAAATTCCTCACCGCCGTATCTGTGGGCCGAATCCATAATCCGCAAACATGAACTGATAACCTGACCTATCTGGAAAAGGGCCTTATCCCCTTCAAGATGGCCGTGTGTATCATTGTATTCTTTAAAATGGTCAATATCCAGAAACAGAATGGAAAGAGGGCGCTTGTACCTGTTTGCCCTGTCCGCTTCAAGCTCAAGCTGGGAATAAAAATGCCTTGAATTGTAAAGATTCGTGAGGCTGTCGGTTATGGCAAGCTTTTCCAGCTTTCCAAGCATCAGGTAGCGTTCTTTGGCCAGCTGCCGTTCCTTTAACACCCTTTTCAGCCTCAGCAAAAGCTCTTCCAGCCGGAACGGTTTGAAGATAAAATCACTCGCCCCTTTACCTATGGCATCAACATAGGAGAAATCTCCGCTGTAGCCGGTTACGACAATAACTTCGGAATCAAAATCTTTTTTTATTATATCGGTTAGCTCAAGACCGTTCATCCCGGGCATCATTATATCGGTCACAACGACATCGATTTGATTTGTCTTTAAAATCTCAATCGCTTCAAAAGCGCTTTCCGCCTTTAAAGATTTGTACCCGGCAAATTCAATGAAATCGCTCATTGAACTTCTTATTCCAGGGTCATCGTCAACTATTAATATAGTAGCTTCCATTTTTCCGATTGTTTTATCAGTATTACAGGCTTATAATAATCTTTGTAAATTTTGCCGGTCTTGACATGTTTCAGATTTATCTGTTAGGAGCCGTTACAAAATAACCATTACATTGTTGACCATTTTGTTACGGCTCCTTATGCCGCATTTTTTTACAGCGGCTTAGAGAGGCAATCTTTTTAAAAATATTGAGCTTTTTACTTTTTTACCTTTAAAAAATGATGATGTCAACCTTCATCCATATGGAATAGGATGGAAATTCCCTTTTAGGACGCAGATGAACGCAGATTCCCAGGATTTTCAATATAAAGTACTAATAGAATAGTTATCTGCGGGTATCGGCATAAATCGGCGTCCTAATT
>JAUYEO010000346.1 GCA_030689795.1 Desulfobacterales bacterium
GGTACCAGTCCACCGGATTATATGCATGCTGCATAAGATATGGACTCTTCTCGTTTATCAGATGGTTGGGGATCTTCTTCCTGGAGTCACCTGGTCTTGTTTCTTCAGTATTCATGGCAATACCCTCCATACATACTTCCATTTCACAGCTCCGGGCTTGACAATAATAATGCTGTTCTTACTTTAATTGATAATAATTCCTGTTTAGGAATTGTCCAATTTTTCACCGGGAAAAATATGACTATCTCGAAAAAAATGGCGTTCAGACGGCAAAGTAAAAAGCTCATTATGCAAGGCGCACGAGTCTTGAGGAATGAAGCGTACTTGTTGGTACGCTGCAATGACGAAAGATGAAGTGCAACACAGCAGAATGACTTTTTACGAAGCCGTCAAATATAAATCTTTCCACGAAGGGAGGAACCAAATGGATAAAGAAGAATCCGGTTCGAAGAAACCGGTAAATATTAAAGATCTTACAATTTGTGAAGCTACAGCCAGGATGCTTGAAAAGGCCAGAAAAGACGGCGTTGAAACGGCTTTCGACAGGGCTTTAAACATGAAAGCCTGCCCTATAGGCGCCGACTCTGCGTGCTGCAAGCATTGCGCGATGGGTCCATGCAGGCTTAACTCAAGGGACCCATACGGAAAAGTAGGGGTATGCGGAGCTACAATAGACACAATCATGGCGAGAAATTTCGCCCGCATGGTTGCGGCAGGCGCCGCATGTCATAATGATCACGGAATGGCCATGCTCGCTCTTTTCAGGGAAGTCGCAAATGGAAACAACGAAGATTATAAAATCAAGGATCCGCATAAGCTGGAAGATGTTGCCCGCTCAGTCGGCATTGAAGTTGAAGGACGAAGCATAAAAGAGATAGCATTGGATCTGTATAAGGAACTCGAAAGGACATACACGCAGGTTGAAGGTGAAATACCCTTCGCAAAAAGGGTGCCCGAAAAAACTCTTGAGACATGGCGCAAGCACGGAATAGTCCCGAGAGGCGCCATGCGGGAAATTATGGAGCTTATGAACAGGACACACATGGGGGTTGACCAGCATTATGAAAACCTCACAAAGCAGTGCAGCAGAACTGCGCTTGCTGACGGCTGGGGCGGATCGATGGTTGCAACCGAAATCTGCGATATCCTGTTCGGAACTCCTACTCCGGTAAGCGCCGAAGTAAACATGGGCGTCCTGAAGGAAAGCGAGGTCAATATTATCATTCACGGTCACGAGCCGAATCTTTTTGAGTCGATGCTGGTCTCGGTCAACGAACCGTCTCTTGTAAAAGCCGCAAAAGAAGCCGGCGCCAAGGGCATTAACCTTGTCGGAATGTGCTGTTCGGGCGCTGAAATGCTTTCCCGCCACGGAATTCCCCATGCCGGAAACTTCATGTCAACGGAAGCCATACTTGTAACCGGCGCGGTCGACGCAATGGCCGTTGACATACAGTGCATCAAGCAGGGCCTTGTCAAGGTCGCCGAATGCTACAACACGTATCTTTTTACCACCAATCCGCGATGCCATATCGAAGGCGCACCGCATATTGAATTCAATGAACATGATCCGAGAGCCTGCACCGATGAAATCGTCATCAAGGCAATAACCAGGTTTAAAAACCGCAAGGCGCCCATCGATATTCCGAATATAAAAAACATCGGAATTCACGGTTTTTCACACGAGTATATAAATTACATGCTGGGCGGCACCTTCAGGGGAAGCTATACTCCTTTGAATGACAACATCATAAACGGAAGAATCCGCGGAGTAGCAGGCGTAGTCGGCTGCACAAATCCGAGGGTAAGGCAGGACTGGGTGCATGTCGAACTTGTAAAAGAGCTCATTAAAAATGACGTGCTTGTACTTCAGACAGGATGTTCCCAGATTGCCCTCGCAAAAGCCGGACTCTATACTCCGGAAGCGGCATGCCTTGCAGGGCCGGGCTTAAGGGAAGTCTGCGAAACGGTCGGCATGCCTCCCGTCCTTGGAATGGGATCATGTGTGGACAACAGCCGGATTCTTGTAGCGGCATCCCAGATGGTGAAGGAAGGCGGGCTTGGAAACAGCATAGCCGATCTTCCGGTAGCCGGAGCAGCGCCCGAATGGATGAGCGAAAAGGCAATCTGCATAGGGCAGTATTTTGTTGCTTCAGGTGTCTATACGGTCTTTGGTGTAACCTTCCCGATAATAGAAGGGACAAAGTTTCACAAGCTCCTGTTTGAAGGGCTTGAGCAGCAGGGATTCGGAAAATGGGGATTTACTCCCGATCCGTACGAAATGGCAAAAATGATGATTGCCCATATCGACAAGAAAAGAAGTGCCCTCGGCCTTGATAAAGGAAAAGAGCGCGTGCTCGTCGACATGGCCGCCAGAAGGGAAATGTCCGCAGCGGCATAATTTCCGAATCTGCACGGACGATTAATAAATAGGAGAGGGGCTTTTTATCACGCCCCTCTCCTATTTTAAAAAGAACACCTCTGAAGAATATCCTCATTGATTTTATCTATCATACAAACCTATTCTATCAATATTACCTATTTGACCGGCCGATAATTATAATATATCAAGCCAACCTATGATGGCAGATGACAATAAAGACAAGTTTTGTTTACCTTGCAAGGTTTCAGTCTTCTTTCGATTCATGACTTCCTGGCTCCCTTTTCTGATCCGGATAGGACTGGGGATTGTCTTTGTCTATGCCGGAACAACAAAGCTGCTGGATCCCAAAGCATTTGCCAGGATCATTTCACAGTATGATCTATTGCCGGAGTTCTTTCTTCCTCTATCAGCTATTGGGCTTCCCCTGCTTGAATTATTTGCCGGTATAGGACTTATCTTTTCCATAAGAGGCAGTTTAAGCATGGTTTTTACCCTGCTGATATTCTTTATAGCAATTCTCTGGTACGGAATTTTGAAAGATCTGAATGTGGATTGCGGGTGTTTTTCGGCAGAGGAACTAAAGGGTCAGGCCGGTCTTTGGGAGGCTTTTTATAGAGACATTATAATGACCGGGGCTGCTATTTTCATATTTTTTTTGAGATGGGTTCAGTCGGATCGAAAAGTTGTTTTTCCCTTATGGGCAAAAATCAAACAAATTATCTAAGGAGGATTTAACAGGATGACTAAGATGAAGGTTTTTGGGATTTTACTGCTTGTGAGTTTATTTGTACTTGGTTTGGCCGGTTCTTCCATGGCGGAATGGGGCAGCAAAGAATTAGACACGGAAAAGATCGCAGTTAATTTGTTAAAAGAAGTTGAACGGGGCGGCTATAAAGTGGTTACTACTGCGGAACTAAAGGACTGGATAGACCAGAAGAAGGACATGTTGATAGTCGACACCATGCCTTATGAAGACAGCTATAAAAAGCAACATGTCCCCGGAGCCGTTCAAATGGAATTTCTCATTCCGGAACTGACCCAGTTGGACGAAAACAAGAAAGCCGAGTTCGAAAAACTGCTGGGCCCGAACAAAGATCGTTTAATCGTTATTTATTGCGGTTTTACAAAATGCACCCGTAGCCACAATGGAGCAATGTGGGCCGCCAAAATGGGGTACAAGAATGTATACCGCTACCCGGGCGGCATAAAAGCCTGGGGTGAGGCCGACTATCCTGTAGAAAAAGTCAAATAATTCGGATTTGATAAATCTTTAACAAGGAGGATTCTATGAAATACGGAGCAAGGAACCAGATCAAAGGCAAAGTGAAATCGGTCAAAAAGGGAGATGTGATGTCTCTTGTGAAATTCGAAGTGACTGCCCCGGTTGAAATGGCGTCAGTGTTGACCACCGAATCAGTGGATGATCTTAACCTGAAAGCGGGGGACGAGGTTCAGTTGATAATTAAAGCAATCCATGTTCTCCCGATAAAAATATAGATGCTGATGGCAACCCTGCGAACCGGGCGTGGAATTACTCCCCGCTTTTTTTCCAGGTGGAGTGTTCTCGTTGGACCCGAAAGCAGAAATATATTCTGCAATTATCTGAAAGATGAACCATAAACAGACTATTATACAAAATGATATTTCAGAAAAATGTAATGACTGCACCCTCTGCCTGAAGGAGTGCGCCTTCCTGGCGAAATACGGCACACCCAGATATATTGCCGAGACATACGATCCCAGGGACCGCCGGCAGCAGTCCCTGCCTTTTGAATGCAGCCTCTGCGGGTTGTGCGCCGCCGTCTGTCCGGAGGATCTTAAGCCCCAGGAGATGTTTCTGGAATGGCGGCGGCGGGCCGTTGAAGGTGGATGGGGCGATTTTCAGGAGCACGCCCCGCTTTTGGCATACGAAAGACGGGGCGCCTCAAAGCGCTATAGCTGGTATGGACTCCCCCGGGGATGCGACACCATTTTTTTCCCGGGATGCACCCTGCCGGGTACCCGACCGCAAAGGGTTCTTCAGCTCTACGAACGCCTGAAGGAACAGATCCCCAGCCTGGGAATCGTCCTGGATTGCTGCACCAAGCCGTCCCACGATCTGGGCAAGCAGGAATATTTTGAAGCCATGTTCCAGGAAATGAGATCGTATCTGTTGGAACATGGCATTCAGACCGTCCTGACAGCCTGCCCCAACTGCCATAAAATCTTTAAGAATTACGGAGATCCTCTTCGGGTAAAAACAGTCTACGAGGTGCTGGCCGAAAAGGGACGGGCGAATATCCAAAATAAAACCGCAGTAGTTACCATGCATGACCCTTGTGCCGTACGTTTTGAATATCCCGTTCACCATGCCGTAAGAAATCTACTGGCCGGAGAGGGCTTTGAAATTGAAGAAATGCCCCACCGGCAGGAAAAAACTTTATGCTGTGGGGAAGGGGGGGCTGTGAGCGCTCTTTCACCGGACATGGCCCGGTTTTGGGCCGAAAAAAGAAAAGAAGAGGCTCACGGGAAACCTGTCATAACTTACTGTGCCGGATGCGCTAATTATCTGGGAGGACTTACTCCCGTTTATCACCTGCTCGATCTCATTTTTGAGCCGGAGGCCACCCTTGCCGGGAAAGCCAGGGTTTCGCGGGCGCCTGTCACATACTGGAACCGGATTCGGCTGAAGAGCCGTTTAAAAAAGATCCTTCAGCCGGCCATCAGCCGGGAGCGGACTTTTCAACCGCCCGGAAAAGCGATCAAAAAAAGTCTCTGGCCGCGACTTCTGATTCTCGTCCTTATTATGGGAGGAATAGCGGCGATTCGGTTGACCGGGGCTACCCGTTTCCTGGATCAAGAAACTCTGAGAAACTCAATCCAGAGTATTGGGCTGTGGGCCCCCGCGCTGTATATGCTCCTTTATACCCTGGCCCCGGTCCTGTTCCTGCCGGGCCTTCCCATCACCCTTGTCGGGGGGATCCTTTTTGGGCCTTTCTGGGGGGTCATTTACACTATCTTTAGCGCCACCGCCGGGGCCTGCCTGGCCTTTCTGGTCGCCCGCCATGTAGGCCGGGATTGGGTTTCCGGCAAATTTAAAAGCCCCCGCTGGCGCAAATTGGACGAGGGGGTGGAACGGCAGGGCTGGAAGGTGGTGGCATTTACCCGGCTGATTCCTCTTTTCCCTTTCAATCTCCTGAATTATGCTTTTGGGCTGACTAAAATAGGTTTTATTCCCTATGCAGTGACTTCCTTTATCTGCATGCTTCCGGCCTGCATCGCGTTTATTGTCTTTTCAAGCTCTTTATTAGACATAATCAAAGGGAAAATTCCCCCGACATTTATAATAGGTATCAGTTTGATTATTGCGGTATCACTCATACCTGTCTTTTACAGATACTACAAATCAAGAAAAGAATTAACATCTTCCAAGGAGGAGCTATGGGTCAGGAAAAAAGAAGCAATTCAAAAAAATTGAGCAGGGGTGATTTTCTGAAGACAATCGGTGCCGGCATTTGTGCTGCAGGACTGTATTCTTTTAACGGAATACAAGCACTTGCAGAGACATCAGAAAAAAACAAAACTAAAGCTGCCAAAAGTGAATCACAGAATTTTCCGACAAAGGAAAACCCTCTGATGATAGACGAAAAGAATAAAAGAGTGTTCATTTATACAGAAGTTCACGAGATGAACGTCCACCAATCAAATGTCCATTGGGGAGTTGTTTTTAAAGACGGCAAATTTCAAGACAGGGCAATATTAAGGGCATATGCAAACCAGCTGGATTTTCATGACGCTCTCATCAAGATAGGCGCCAAACCCGGCAATAATCTAACAAAGGATACCGTTGGCAAATATGTGGAAGGAGACACTCTGGATGTAAAAGCAACATGGCCTGGACTGGAGAAAGAAGTCTCATTCAATGAGATATTTGTTGATGAAGCAGGGAAAGGTTTCAATATTGAATTTGGTGGTAACAGAAAGGCATCAGAAGAACAGAAAACAGGATGTATTACCTGTCTGGAGAGCTGCTGGATATCTATCTCGAGCAATGCAAACTATCCTCAGACAAATTCGATAAAGAGATTCATTAATCCTAATTCACGCTTCAAGGGACGCGCAGATATCCTTCCCGGAGACGGAAAGCCTGTTATTCTTATTTACAAGGTAGCCGGCGCGTTTGTTGAAATGATAAGAGGTTGAAATTCAAATTTTCTGATTTTCTTATCGGCGAGACCACCTGTGACGGTAAAAAAATGATCCGATTTGTTCATATGGAAAGAAGATTCGAAAAAGAACTTGAATCCCTCTGGAAACGAGGAGGAAAAGGGGCAACAACCGCCCAGAAAGCCCACGAACTCCTGGCGGCCTTGACCCAAAACGGACCACCCGACTTAAAAAAAGTCTGGAAGTTGACCGGTTGGGGGGAGAAGCGGATCGAGGGCTGTCTCAAATATGACCTGGGGGATGGTTTTCGAGCCATCTGTTTCCGCCGGGGGGAAACGCTGTTTATCTCTTATGTCGGAGATCACGACGAATGCCAGAAATGGCTGGACCATTTCAGCGGCCGCTACAACCGGGTGGCCAAGGAAAACGGCACCACCTTGCCCGTCCAGTCGACTGGATCGTCAGATTGGCGGGAAACGGCCTCCTCGGACGAGGACCTTGGCGATGATTTTGATGAATTCTTGCTGGACCAGATAGACGATAAGACACTCCGCAAGATTTTCGGCGGCCTCTGCAAATGAGACGTCTGTAAAAAAGGAGTCGCCGGATAATCTAAACCTCAGACCAGGTTGTTTGTGACAACTTGAACCCTGTATCTTAATTTTCCACCTCCTGCAGTGCAAGGTCCTGGTAGGAATGGAAAAGTCTGTGGCAGAAGGCATCCCAGCGCCTGCAAACCTCTATGGTTTTTTCATCCATGCTGAATAAACTTGAATATGAAACCAGTTCCGTGATCTCTTCCGATAACTCTGCGACCAGGCCTTCATCCAATCCTGAAAGAATATTGCCGAGAAATTCCGACGGCTTGTACCAGGCAGATGAGCGCTGCAGATCGCGATGTATCTGCGTTAAAAGCACGTTTCTCGGCCCTTCCCACAACTCGTTTACGGCAGAATCACGGTAAAGGCGGGGCAGGGATGAAAAATCCTCCATTACACCATGGCCTCCGAAAATTGACATGGCGCTGCGGATGACATCAGTGCTGTCCCATGATGCGGCGATCTTCTGCAGCATTACAAGTTCCCTGATATCAAAACGTTTCTTTTTAACGGCATCCGGTTCATCTGTTCCCGGACCGCCTTTTAATCCCCCTTCCAGGTTTAAAAAATCCCTGTACAGCCTGAAGGCGCCGGCAGTGGTTCTTTTTGCAGAATGATTCATTCTCTTAAGCTGCCCCGCAACCACGGGGATGTCCTGTCTGAAAAAAGAGCTTCTGAAAAAACTTCTTTCTCCAGAATTTCCGTTTCATGAGGACGGACGATCCGGTCTATCCGGTTATGATGGCCGTCGTACTGGATCAGATACGGGCGCTTTTCCGGCAAGGCAATCCTTTCTGAAAGGTCCCGCCACCTGAATGAGGCCTTTCCCGAAATTTCACGTGCCGCAGCATCCACCTTTTCCCACTCATCACCCGTAAAACAGCGCACCACCTTCTGAATAAAAGGATCATCCCCGTAATA
>JAUYEO010000364.1 GCA_030689795.1 Desulfobacterales bacterium
TGATCATGACGGTAACAGCTCCCCATAAAACAGCCGCAATGACCAGCATGCCGTCACCGATCAGCATTTTATATGTCGGAAAGCTTAATGACTCTTTGAATGCGATGAGAATTCCGGTAAAAGCACAGCACAGGCCGATGCCCTGGATTTTTCTTAAATGTTCGCCCGGGATAAAGAACTGCGATCCTAGTGCAACAACAAAAGGCGACATATACAGAAAAATTACGGCGCGCGATGCGTTGGTAAAAACCAGACCCCAGTAGATGAGAATGAATTCTCCTGAAAACAGAAGACCTGCCCCTATCCCCCACCACAGTGTGCCGTCTTTCTTAAATAGCGGTTCACGGCACGCCGTCATCCAGATCCAGACCAGAATTGCAGCGACTATAGACCTGATACCGGATTGCAGTATCGGAGAAACCCCCTCGTTGGCGATCTTGATGGTTACCTGCTGCAGACCCCAGCTTGCGCAAAGAACGGTAAGCAATATCATCGCTTTAAGGTCCAGAACCCGGCTGATTTTTGCCGATTGAGCTTCCGTCATTTTGTTTCCATGCCTTTCCCGGCTTTACGCGGCCTGAATCTCATTATGAGCGAAACGGTAAACAGGGTACAGACAAGCGAGGCGAGTGTCGAGATGATAAGAGGCCATCCCCTCCCGTTCAGCAGGTACTGGACTATTGCATAGAAGAGGGCAAAGGATGCGGAAATGAACCACAGGCACCAGGAACGAAAGGATATATCTCCGCTTGATCGCGTCTGAATAAGTTTGATCCACTGGGGCAGATAAGCCGACAGGGAAATTAATGTCGTTGCAACCTGGCATGCATTGGCGGTGATAATCACTGAATCCGGTACTATATCGGTTATCCTTTGTTTCAAGTGCATCCTTATTCTTCGCCTGTTGGGAGCCGTTACGACGGACTACTCCTTCAATCTCACCCTTTCCACTTTATTGAGGTCCTTCACGTAAAAGAAAGACCCGACAAAAAACGCAGCCGCGCCCAACAGGGAAAATAGCGGCAGGAATTTGAAAGCTGTGAGCAGGTCATACCGGTCCGATATATACCCTACGAAAATGGGGCTAAGCGAATAACCCAGGAGCATCATGAAAAACTGGGCGAGACTGTACGATATAGCTCTGAGGCCTGGGTGCACCACATCCTGGGTAACCGCAGATCCGCCGGCGGCGAACATGGGAGCTGTAAAACCGAAGAGAATCAGTAAAATATATTGCGCCTTCCCCTGCAGAAAGGAAAATCCGATAAAGAGAAAAAGACTCGTCAGCAGCGAACTAAGCGCCGGAACGCTCATTCTGGCGTTGAGATGTTTCCGCCTGAGCTTATCGGTAAAATATCCGCCGATAGGCGCGCCGAAGATGGCCAGGATAAAGATGACGGACGTCTTGAGTCCAGCCTTATCCATGGGAAGACCATCCACCCTGTGGTAGTAGGAAGGAAGCCAGTTCATGAGGGCCGTGGTGACGAAGGTATTCCCCACATATCCGACATAAGTGAAAAGTACCGACGGGGTGTTCAGGAATTCGCGAGCGATATCGCCAAACTTCATCTTAACTTGTACTGTCTGATCCCCATCGCGAGACGTTTTCAACATCTGCACAGTTTTGTAGTCCTTCACCCAGAAAAAAAGAATGGCCACAATAAGGCCAGGCACAGCCAGAAGACCAAAGGCGTAGCGCCAGCCGAGCGTTTCAGCGATTACACCGCCCAGGATTACTCCAAAGGCTGTGCCCATGGGGATGGCTGCGGTAAAGAGGCCGTTCATGGTGGCCCGTTTTTCCTCTGGGAAATAAGCGGCAATCATGGCATGTCCTCCGGAGGTGTAAGCCGCCTCGCCAACCCCGACCACGGCACGCATGGTAAAGAGTTGGGTGAAGTTTTTTGTGAAGGCGCAGGCGGCCGCGGCGAAGCTCCAGAGCACAGCCATGATGCCGATCGCCTTTTTCCTGCTCCACCGGTCCACCAGTAACGAAACAGGAAAAACAAACGCCGTCATAAACAGCGTGACAATCGAGGCGAACCAGCCGCACTGCGTGTCGGTAAGCCCCCAGTCGGCCTTCAGATAGGGAAAGATCGCCGCAACAACCATGCGATCCACGTAATTAAACATATACAGTAGAAAGAGCAGCAGAAAAACATAGTTCGCGTAGCCTCTTGACACCTGAAAGTCCCGTGCGTCTTGCGGATGTTTTGGTGTGTCCATAAATGAACTCCCTCCTTTCTTTGAATAATATCCGATTAAAGGCCATGTCTGGGATATGTGAGTTATTAAAAGCTCTCAAATTGATTTGTTAAAAAAGTCCCCTAATTATCCAGCCACCCCCGGCTGTGATGCGAATGCTTCCGCTTAAACCCGTTCAATGAATTCTTTACCCAGGAGGCCTTCCGGGCGGAGGAGCAGTACGACAATGATCACTACAAAAGCCAGGGTGTTTTTAAAGGCCACGGTAATATAGCCGCCTGCTAAACTCTCAGCCACCCCTAAAATAAGACCTCCCACTATTGCCCCAGGAAGGCTGTTCAGGCCTCCCAGAACGGCGGCCGCAAATCCTTTAAGGAAGGGTTCGAGCATAAAGAAGGGATCGAGCAGGAGGGCCGGAGCCAGGAAGATCCCGGCCAGTACGCCTAAAAAAGCGGCCAGGCCCCAGGAAAGTGAAAGAACCCGACGGGTGGGAATACCCAGTGTCTGGGCCGCCGGGAGGTTTTCCGAAGTGGCCCGCATGGCCAGTCCCAGTCGGGTTTTCTGAACCAGGAGGAATAATAAAAGGCTTCCGATGAGGCCTGTAACCAGCGCACCCAAGCTGAGTTCACTGATGACCACATCCTGATAGACCTTCCAGGTCTTGGTGTCGGAAAGGGGAAAGGGAAAGGACTGTGGTTCGGTACCCCAAAAATGGGAAACCAACCCCTGGAAGATCAGGCTCAGGCCCACGGTGAGGATAATCTGGCCGAGCTGGGTTGCATTGCGCCGCTGGGCCGGGATCAGGACGACAAAATAGAAAACCATGGCCAGGACCGCGCCGAGGATCAGGGCCAGCGGGAAGGCTATGGTCCAGGCATAGTTATGACTTAACAAG
>JAUYEO010000372.1 GCA_030689795.1 Desulfobacterales bacterium
TTACGAAACATAACAACGCCCCCTGATTGTCAATAAAGAAAGACAGGTAGAGACGAAATAACAGCTTCGTGGGCGTACATCCACTGGGGCTGTACAGGTCTAATGGGAGTGGATCTGCTGCCGTTTACAAAGCCTGAATCCGATCTTGCAAAACGGCAAAACCGATTGCCTATGCCGGACCTTTAATCAGATGGAAGGTTTCATGATATAGCCGACATAAAGTCCCGGATTTACGGAACTGTTAACAATTTTTTTCATGGCTGTTTCCATGAAATACTCCATGAAGGAGATTTCGGCTTTTTTTGAATAAATTGCAGATACTTTTCCTTTTATCCCGCCCATACGGCCTGCCCATTCAATGGCATCCTCCAGATTTCCCATACGGTCGACAAGACCGCGGGTTTTTGCCTCCTCACCGGTAAATATGCGCCCATCGGCAAGGGCTTTTACTTTGTCCCTGTTCATCCTGCGTCCTTCCGAGACCGCATCCACAAACTGACGGTGAGTCTGATCCACAAAATACTGGAGCACCTTTTTCTCTTTTTCGGTCATTTTTCGGACAGGAGATCCCATATCCTTGTATTCCCCGCTTTTTACAACAACAGGATAGAGCCCGATCTTGCGTAAAATCTCCTCAAAATTTGTAAAACCTATTATAACGCCTATGCTGCCTGTAATCGTTCCGGGACTGGCCATTATGCCGTCGGTGCCTGCCGCGATATAATATCCTCCGGAAGCAGCAATCGACCCCATGGAAGTAACGATCTTCTTTACTCCGACCGTCTTCCTGACCTCTCTGAAAATCTCCTGCGAAGGCCCGACAACTCCTCCGGGCGAATCTATCCTTAAAACAATAGCTTTTACCGAATCATCCTCACGAAACTCCTTGATATCCTGAACAATATCCTTGGCATCGGTAATTACGCCGGATATCTCAACAACTGCGACCTTCTCCCCGATATTAAAATCGGAACCCCCGGTTCCAAGAAATATGAGTGTGGAAATCCCAATAATAGCTGCGAAAAAAACCGAGGATAGGACAAGAATGAAAAAAAGATATGGATGCCTGCGTGAAAACATTTTTCTCTCCGAATAAAAACTGTACGCTGTAGGCTTTTAGACTATAGACGATTAGCCTACAGCTTAACCCCGATAAACGGGACTCTTTTCAGTACCCCCTTGAGGGGTATAAGTAAGTTTACGAGATTATTTCCTGCCACTCTTTTCAGTACCCCCTTGAGGGGTAAAAAACGCAGGAAATAATCTCTTACTTACTAAACACATGCAGCCTATCCACCTGAGCAGTTACCAGGAAATATCATTCCCCGTTTAATTTCTCCTGGAGGTTCTCCCGCAAAATCTCTCCGAAAGCGGATGTTGCAGGTTTCATGTTGTTTATATATTCGGTAAGTATGCTCTGCTCGTCATCCATCTGGAGGCGTTTAATCGAAAGACCAATTCTTCTTTCAACGCTGTTTATATTCATAACTTTTGCGGTTATTACTTCTCCGACATTATACTTTCCGACAGGGGTCTTGATTTTTTCCTTGCTGATTTCAGATACATGGATAAGCCCCTCTATACCCTCTTCGAGTTCTACAAATATTCCGAAATCCGTAACATTTGTTATTGTTCCTGTTATCTCTTTGCCGACCACATATCTCTCACTGACTGTTTCCCACGGATCTTTCTGAAGCTGCTTGATTCCCAGTGAGAACCTCTCGTTTTCTTTCTCGATTGCAAGAACTATGGCCTGTATCATATCCCCCTTTTTATAAAGCTCGGAAGGATGCTTGATGCGCTTCGTCCATGATATATCCGAAATATGGACAAGACCGTCAATGCCTTCATCTATACCGACAAATATTCCGAAATCGGTTATATTTTTTACTTTTCCTTCAATGGTTGTTCCAACCGGATAGTTTTCGCTTATCAGATCCCAGGGGTTCGGAATCACCTGCTTTACGCCAAGTGAAATTCTTCTGTTTTCAGGTTTTATATCAAGAACAACCGATTCGACCGTCTCGCCGACTGAAACCACCTTGGAAGGATGGCGAATCTTGCGGGTCCATGACATTTCTGAAACATGGATAAGGCCTTCAATACCCTCTTCAAGCTCAACAAAAGCGCCGTAATCGGTAAGGCTGACCACTTTTCCCGCAACCCGTGAACCGATAGGATATTTTTCCGAAGCCCTTATCCACGGATCTTCGGTAAGCTGTTTCATACCGAGGGATACCCTCTCCTTCTCCTTATCTATGCTCAGTATCTTAACCCTTATCTTGTCTCCGACAGCAAACATTTCAGCAGGATGCTTGACTCTGCCCCATGAGATGTCGGTGATGTGAAGGAGGCCATCAACACCTCCAAGATCAACAAAGACCCCGTACTCGGTGATGTTTTTGACAAAGCCGTCAACAATTTTATTTTCAGTGATTGAGGAAAGAGTAGCCGTTCTTTTAAAATCGCGATCCTGTTCAAGAATAGCCCTTCTGGAAAGGACAACATTGCTGCGTTTCCGGTTGTATTTCAATATCTTGAAAACAAATGTCTTGCCTACAAGCTCATCCAGGTTTCTTATCGGGCGCAAATCGGCCTGTGACCCGGGCAGAAAAGCCTGAACCCCTATGTCAACTGAAAAACCGCCTTTTACACGGCTCAGTATTATGCCTTCAACGGTTCCGTCACTATCATGTGCCTTCTTTATATCATCCCATACCTTGACTTTCTCAGCCTTTTCTTTCGACAGAATGACACGCTCTTCTTCATCATCCCACCATTCCACCATAACCTCAACTGTATCTCCGAACTTGGCGTTAATATTGCCGCTTTCATCCCTGAACTCGTGAATTTTTATCTGTCCTTCGGATTTATAGCCAATGTCAACCAGGACATAATCCTTGTCTATAGAAATTATCCTGCCTGTGACAACTTCACCTTCCTGAAAGCGTTTAAAGCTTTCATCATACATGTTCATCAGTTTTTCCATGCTGTCGTCACGGCCCTTTGCATCTTCAGATGATTTTTCATCCGATGCATCAGATTTTAACAATACGTCCTGCGGCTTGTCATCATCAGCTGCCACCGCACCCGACAAACCTTGTTGTTTTGGATTTTCATTTTTAATGTCGTTAACCAGATTTTCCATGAAAACAAAATACCCCCTTAGCCTTTTTTATCGCTATCAATCTTCTGAATAGCTATTCATAACTTGGTATTCGTATCAGACTATATTTTAAAAAACAATCATAATTTTTGACGGTTTCGAAAAAAGTCATACGCGAACGGATTTAAAATTTTGTGTGAATAACTTTTTAAATAATTGAGTGTTTAGGAGAGAATCAGGAAACCCGTTTTTTGACGTGGGAAAGCATACGATTTACAACCGTTTCAATATCAAGGCCGGTCGAATCAACTATAACCGCATCTTCGGCCGGTTTGAGGGGAGCAAGGCTTCTGTTGCTGTCGTTTGCATCGCGGAGTTTGATATCTCTCTCTATTTCTGCGGCCGCAGGAGAGCCTTTCTTACCCGCAAACTCTTTATGCCGTCTTTCCGCCCTTGTCTTAGCTGAGGCATCAAGATAAAATTTTACTTCGGCCTCAGGGAATACCACGGTTCCCATATCCCGCCCCTCAAAAACAGCGCCTTTTTCATTACCAAGCTCTTTTTGTATCGCAAAAAGGCACTCTCTGACAACCGGCCTTGCCGAAACTGCAGAGGCAAGCATCGATATATCGGGAGTTCTTATTTCACCCGTAATATCGGCTCCGTTTGAAAAAAGGCGAAGCCCCTTTTCATCCATTACAAATTCAAAATCAAGGGTGCCGCAAAGCTTTTCAAGACCGATATCATCATCGCTTACAACACCTGCTTTTTGTGCTTCATAAGCAACGCCCCTGTATAGAGCCCCGGTATCAATATATTTATACCCAAGACGTTCGGCGAGTATTTTGCTTACCGTGGTTTTTCCCGCCCCTGCGGGGCCGTCTATGGTTATGAGAAGGAGTTTTTCGCCGTAATCCGGCCGGTTTTTCATAAGAGGGCCTTTTCAAGAGCCTTTATGAAACGGATATTTTCTTTATGGAGCCCGACGCTGACCCTGATATACTCAGGATACCCGTATGATGTCATCGACCTTACGATTACTCCCAGTTTTAGCATACTTTCAAAAACATCATCGGCGTTCTTTGCCGTATCAACCAGAAAAAAGTTTGCCTGGGTAGGAAAATACCTGATTCCCTTATCCGTTAAAGATGCATATATGTAATCAAGTTCGTCATGAACCAGTCTCACCGTTTTCTTAAAAAAGGCTTCATCTCCTAAAGCTCCAACAGCTCCTGCCTGCGCCGGAATACTCGCATTGAAAGGTGGTCTGATTCTGTTTAAAATGCCCGATATATCTTCAGGCATGATCCCGTAACCTATCCTGAGCCCGGCCAGACCGTATATTTTTGAGAAGGTGCGCAGGGTCACGACGTGATGTTCCGAATTAATGTAATCGATGCTCTTAAAGCAGTTCTCATCACGGACAAAATCGATATAAGCCTCATCCGCAACCACAATTACATTCTGCGGAACCTTTTGAATAAATCTTGCAAAATCCTTTCCGGATATAACTGATCCTGTTGGGTTATTCGGATTGCACAGAAAAATCAGGCGCGTTTTATTCGATATATTTTCCGCAATGCTTTCCATATCTATTGAGAGAGACTTTAAGGGAACGAACACGGGCCTTGCCCCCGCACTCCTGGCCATTATCTCGTACATAAGAAACGAGGGCCGGGGTATAATAACTTCATCTCCCGGAACAAGAAATGCGTTTGTGAGCATCCCTATGATTTCATCGGAACCGTTTCCCAGAACAATATTTCCGGGAGAAACTCCGAGATGCTCCGATAATTTCATTACAAGATCATGCCCGCTTCCATCCGGATAGCGGTTGAGCCGTGAAAGAGCCCCTTCAATCGCTTTCACAGCCTTGGGAGACGGCCCGAGAGGATTTTCATTAGAAGCCAGCTTTATGGAACCTGAGATTCCATATTCTCTTTCAAGCTCTTCGATAGGCTTTCCCGGAACATACGGTTTTATCGACAGTATATATTCTGGAACTTTTAATCTTCTCATATTAACATTTACCGTTCTTTCAGCTTGAAGCGGCCTGCCTGCCTCTTTCAAGCGCCTTCATATTAAGCGGTATCAACTTCGCCTTCCCGGCAAATTCAACCTTGACCGATTCCGTCAAAATCTCAAAATCAACCCTCATGCATCGTGCAGC
>JAUYEO010000373.1 GCA_030689795.1 Desulfobacterales bacterium
CGTCATTGCGGCGTACTTATATGTACGCCTCATTCCTCAAGATTCGCGCGCCTTGCATAATGAGCTTTTTACTTTGCCGTCTGGTTTTTGACTTTTAAGTGTATATTAATGAAGGTAGCCGTCACAGACAGGATATTATAAAGATGTTTATTACATTTGAGGGAATAGAAGGCTCCGGGAAAACGACCCAGATTCGCCATGCCCTGGAATCCCTGAAGCAAAGAGGAAAGGATTGTATCGTGACCCGTGAACCGGGAGGCACAGTCACAGGCCGGAAGATCCGGGCGATCCTCCTAGATCCTGAAAGCAAGGGGATGGACCCGTCAACCGAGCTTCTTTTGTATATGGCAGACCGGGCTGAACATGTCAGCAAGGTTGTAAAGCCTTCATTATCAGCAGGCAAGACCGTTTTATGCGACCGCTATTATGACGCGACTATTGCATATCAGGGATATGCCCGCGGTTTGGATATGGATTTATTGAGCAAGCTGCACAGACTGATTATTAATGATTTAAAGCCGGACATAACCATTCTTCTTGACCTTCCGCCCGAAGCCGGGCTTTCACGGGCGTGGAAACAGATAGGGGAAGGTGAAAGGGCGGGAATTGAAACAAGATTTGAGAAAGAGGCGCTCGCTTTCCATGAAAAGGTAAGAAAAGGTTACCTTGAGCTCGCTCGGCTTGAGCCCGGTCGTTTTTTTGTCATTGATGCCCTGAAGGATGAAGATGATGTCAGGCGGGATATAATAAAGGTATTAAGTTTGAGGGCTTCGTAAGAAGTCATATACTCACTCAATGAGCTTTTTGTGGATTTTTAAATCACTTCGTTAAATCACAAGAAGGTTTGGGCTAACGCCCTCAAAGCCTTGTGATTTTTAACGCTCAGTAATTTAAAAATCTATTTCACAAAAATCTCAAATCCGTTCGCATATGACTTTTTTCTCGCTCTTCAATTTTGATGATTACAGACAGGACTGTTATTCTTATGAGCTACTCCATACTCGACACGATAGGAAATACCCCGCTTGTTGAAATAAAAAAGTTGAATCCCAATCCGAAAGTAAGGATTCTTGCGAAGCTTGAGTACTTTAACCCCGGAGGTTCGATAAAAGACAGGGCTGCCCTCTTTATGATCGAAGAGGGGGAAAAGTCGGGTGAACTTACACGCGACAAAACCATCATAGAGGCGACCAGCGGCAATACCGGCATAGGTCTTGCCCTTATATGCTCGGTAAAGGGATACAGGCTGCTTCTTACCATGTCCGAAGCCGCAAGCGTCGAACGCCAGAAAATACTTAAAGCCCGTGGAGCGGAGATTCTGCTTACTCCCGGACATCTCGGTACAGACGGCGCTATTGAAGAAGTTTACCGCCTTTGCAGGGAAAAACCCAATGCCTATTTTATGACGGATCAGTTCAATAACAAGGCAAACTGGCAGGCCCATTATTTTGGAACAGCCGAAGAGATATGGAGACAGACTGAAGGAAAAGTAACAATGGTTGTGGCTACACTGGGAACAACCGGAACCGTGATGGGAATCGCAAGAAGGCTCAAGGAATATAATCCTGATATCATAATCGTAGGAGTCGAACCCTATCTTGGGCATAAAATCCAGGGTCTCAAGAACATGAAAGAGGCATACAGGCCCGGGATTTATGAAAAGAAGCGCATCGATAAAATAGTGAATATCGATGATGAAGAAGCCTATGAAGCGGCAAGGCGCCTTGCGAGGGAAGAGGGACTGTTTGTGGGAATGAGCAGCGGCGCTGCAATGGTAATTGCCAGCAACGAAGCGGCTGCCATGAATGATGGAACGATAGTCGTCATATTCCCGGACAGCGGGGAACGCTATCTGAGCACTTCCCTTTTTGCGGTTAAGGAAAAGATCGAGCTCAAACTCTTCAACACAATGACAAGGAGCAAGGAGCCCTTCGAGCCTGTTCATCCCGGCAAAGTCTCGGTTTATTCCTGCGGGCCGACAGCCCATGCGAGGATGCATCCGGGAGAATGCCGGCGGTTTGTTTTTTCGGACCTCTTATGCCGCTATCTCGAATTCAGGGGATATTCGGTAAAGCATATAATGAATATAACGGACCTTGACGATAAGACCATAAACGGGTCTGAAAAGGCCGGGGTCGGATTGCCAGAGTTTACCGGGAAACATATAGACCTGTTCATGAAGGATCTCGATCTTCTCCGTATCAAGCCTGCCGACGGTTATCCGAGGGCGAGTGAACATGTTGAAGATATGGTGGCGGTTGCCGGAAAGCTTGTTAAAAAAGGCTATGCCTACGAAAAGCTCCGGTCGCTCTATTTCGACATCTCCCGCTTTGCAGATTACGGAAAATTATCCGGGATCGACCTAAACAAGATAAGAGTCGGTGCAACGGTGGATCTCGATGAATATGAAAAGGACAATCCCCGGGATTTTACGCTGATGAAAAGAGCAAAGCTCTCAGAGCTTAAAAGAGGGATATACACCGCAACTGACTGGGGAAATGTCAGGCCCTCCTGGCACATCCAGTGCGCTGCAATATCGATGAAATACCTCGGCGAAACTTTTGATATTCACACCAGCAGCAGGGAACTTGTCTTCCCTCACCATGAAAATGAAATAGCAATAGCCAAAGCTTTGACCGGAAAACCTCTTGCAAAATTCTGGATGCACTGCGAGCGGGTGCTTGTTGACGGCAAAAAGGTGGATGAGACAAAGGAGAGACTCTCAATCTCAGACCTTGTCAACACCGGCTATACGGGCAGGGAGATAAGATTCTGGCTGATATCGAACCACTACAGAAAGCCGGTTATCTTCTCGGCGGAAAGGCTTGAGGATGCAAGGAAATCTTTAAACAGGCTTGACACGTGCGTTCGTGCCCTTTGTGATGTTGCGGGGAGTGAACCATACGCTGAGCTTGACCAGCTTCTTTATGACATAAAAAGCGGTTTTACGGGCGCCATGGATGACGATCTCAACATATCCGCCGCCCTTTCTTCCATATTCAGAATAGTAAGACAGTTAAACGTTCTGGTTGTGAATAAAAAAATAGATGCGGACGGAGCGTCAAAGATTATCGAGGCATTCCGCTATATAGATTCGGTGCTCAATTTCTTCGACTTTGGAAGCTGCCTTTATGACCCGGAAGTAAAACGCCTTCTTGAAGAACGTGAGAAGGCGAGGGAAGATAAGAACTGGACTCTTGCCGACAGCATACGCGAAAAGCTTGAATCGCTGGGGGTTAAGGTAAGAGATCATAAAATCTGATGTAATAGAAGGCCTTGCCAATCTCCCAATTCACAACATTTTCCGATGGGCGGCCGGTTAAGTCCAGGGATTCGCCAGAGGGATCTCCGCATGCTTAAAATCTTCTTCGTTTCGCGTCGCAAGAGTCAGCGGTCAATTTCCGAACGCACGGCGTCCATATTGCGTTGCCGTTCAAGGTCGACGCCTGCCAATGGGGACTGGCGGAAAACTTCAGATAAAAAAGCGCAATATATCTCATATCTCTCAAAGTTCAGAAAAGAATGGTTGTGCAAATCAGACTTTTAACAGCTTTTTGCACATCCAGGTTTTATCATCACACCATGATTACTCGAGATATCGCAGAAAAACTGGTCCGGTCTGCCGCTGAGTATCCTGTGATGACCATCCTGGGTCCTCGCCAATCGGGGAAGACTACGCTGGCCCGAATGACCTTTCCGGACAAACCGTATTTTTCACTGGAAGACACGGATATACGAGTTGCGGCCGAAGCCGATCCACGAGGATTCCTCGGCCGGATGGAAGGCGGCGGCATCCTGGATGAGGTACAACGTCTGCCGATTCTGCTCTCATACGTCCAGGGGATGGTCGATAAGGGAGGCGGACGGGGGCGGTTTATCCTGACCGGCGGCCATCAACCGCAACTGCATGAGGCGATCAGTCAGTCGTTGGCGGGCCGAACCGCGTCGGCATTTTCAATCCGCTCCATGTCGATGATCTCTGGGAGACCCTGACCGCACCTCCGGAGCAGGGTAAATCCTGATTCCCGATATCAACCGGATAATCTCATCAGAACATGCTCCGCCAACATAAAAATCCTGCCCCGCCCGATTCCCTGGACAATTACATGACTAAGAGCTAACAGTGCATCAACTCCTGCTTTTCTTGGCATATCATCCTGATATTATAAAACATTCATATTATAAACTATAGATATAAAGGGTGCCCCCCATATCCCGCAGACAGGTTTCTCAAAGGTCGGGGTGCACTAGGATTTTACAAATAAAGATTTCCCTTGACAAAAGTTTGCTTAAAGTGTACTTTTGTTTACTATGAAGACACCTGAAGAAAGTGCAAAGGAGATCTGCCACGCCATCGGGCAACGCATCAGGTCAATACGACAGGAAAAACGTATGACCCTCGATGAACTGGCACGGAGGACGGGGTTTGGCAAAAGCTATCTCAGCCAGATTGAAAACCTTAAACGCGAGCCGCCCATCAGCACCCTTTCAAAAATTGCTTATGTCCTCGATGTGGATGTCTTCTACCTTCTGAGCGGCGAGATTCGGCAGGAAGAGGACCAGGGCATTGCCATTGTTAAACCTGCCGAAAGGATGATTGTCCCGCGGCATTTCGGGAACTTCGGCTATGTATATGAATCAATCACCCATAAGAAAGCCGGCAGATGGATGGATGGTTATGTCGTGACAGTGGGCTTTGAATTCCCCCCTGAACCCTTGACTCATGAAGGGCAGGAGTTGGTTTATGTGCTTGAGGGGCGTCTGGAATCCTTTTATGACGGTAAAACCAATGTAGTTGAAGAGGGCGACTGTCTTTATTTTGACTCGAATAAACCGCACTATTCAAGAAGCATAGGAGATAAACCCGGCAAACTTTTGTTGGTTTTTACATCGAAGAAGTGAATTCCGGTTTCTGAACAGTTACTGGTTGTACCGACAAGGAGAACATAAATTGAAGAAAACAACACTTTTCAAAAAACTTGTGCTGGATGATGAGATTCTTGTTTTACCTGGCGCTTATGATGCCCTTTCCGCAAAAATTGTGGAACAAGCTGGTTTTAAGGCTGTAACCTTGGGAGGTTACCCGGCATCAGGTTCGCTTCTTGCAAAACCGGATGTGTCGCTTCTTACCATGACAGAGATGGTTAACCAGGCAAGATATATCTCAGAGGCAGTAGATATCCCTCTCTTCGTTGATGGCGACACCGGTCATGGCAATGTGACGAATGTTGCAAGAACAGTGAGAGAATTCGAGAGAGCCGGAGTAGCCGGGCTTTTCATAGAAGATCAGGAATTCCCCAAACGCTGTGGTCACATGGAAGGGAAGCAGGTGATATCAACGGAAGAGATGATTATCAAAATTAAGGCAGCAGTGGATGCGAGGCAGGATGACGATCTCATGCTTATGGCCAGAACAGATTCGCTGGCAGTGTATGGAATTGATGCGGCTATAGAAAGAGCAGTCAGGTTTGCCGAAGCAGGGGCGGACATAATATTTGTAGAAGCACCACCATCAGTGGAAGACATGAGACGGATCTGCCGGGAGGTGAAAGCGCCGCTGCTGGCAAACATGGTAGAGGGCGGTAAAACTCCGATTATTACCACAAAAGAACTTCAAGACATCGGTTATAGTGTCGCAACATTCCCACTCTCAACTCTCTATGCAGCCGCGTATGGAGCGAGGTCGGCAATGGAGACCCTTTTCAAAACCGGCTCAACATCAGGTTATATGGATAAGATGATTACTTTTACCGACTTCAACAATCTTGTGGGTCTTGAAAAAGTGAGGGCAAAAGAGGCTTACTACTGCAAAGAACTTTTTGGTTAAACTGACATATAGCCTGTAAAACCGGAAGTCCTGACGATTTTGCCGCCAATAGATACAACTACCGGCGTAATACAGGGAGGACTATGACGACAGTCAATAATGAGCAAGAGCCACAAGTTGTCCAGGGATTCAGCTCTACAATCTATGGGAAATATCGTAAGGCATCTTCTGAAAAATCGGTCATACGGTGGATAATTACCAACCTGGGCAGATTGGGATGCCTGATGTATCTGAGTGTCGCGGTAATTGTTACCTTCGAAGTGATCATGCGCTTTATCTTCCGCAGCCCGACCATGTGGGTAATGGAGATAAGCAGCCTTCTTACCATTGTTGCTTCCTTTTTGCTCTTTGCTTACACGCTCCAGGAGAAAGGGCACACGAGGGTTGATTTTATTACCTCCATGGTTTCCAGGAAGTCGGTCTTTTTTCTCGAATTGTTCACATCTTTGCTTGGCCTCGTCTACTGCGGGGTTCTAACCTGGTACGGCATAAAGATGGTACAAAGCTCCATCTTAATGGAGGAGGTGACCCAAACCCTTCAGATTCCACTCTGGATACCGCAGATTTTTGTGCCCATCGGCGGCGGTTTGATGTTCATACAACTCCTTATATTTCTAAAGAAGGATCTCTTTAAGAACCGGAAAAGCATGATCGCTGATGAGTATTCAATAAAGGACGCCACCCCTGGATCTCTCGTCATCATAGTCATCTTCATCGCGGCGCTCGCGCTGAGCCTCGTTCTTCTTAAGATTGAACCGAAACTGGGACTGCCGCTCCTTTTTTTCGCGTTGCTTTTCAATGGCATGCCGGTCTCTTATGCCATGGGTCTCTTCGGTGTCTTTGGACTCTTCTTCCTCCTCGGCGGCTCCAATGCCCTGATCCATGTCCCGATGACCTCTTACGCCTCTGCGGACAGCATTGTCATCATTGCTTTCCCCCTTTTCCTTCTCTCCGGCACCATATTGCAGGCCGGAGACATAGGCCCAAGGATATTTCGCTTAACCAGTACCTTGGTTCGCCACCTCCCTGGAGGAATAGGAATAGCTTCTATCCTCTTCTGCGGCCTTTTTGCTGCAATGACGGGATCAAGCGTAGCCGTGGCCGCTGCAGTGAGTGTAATTGCCCTGCCTGAAATGACCAAACGGGGCTACAGCAGAAAAACCGCCATAGGGCTGCTGGCGGCAGGAGGTACTCTGGGTATTCTTTTTCCTCCAAGCCTCGGCCTGATCATGTACTCCGCCCTTACCTTTGAGTCCCTGGGAAAGCTTTTTCTCGCCGCCATCATTCCGGGAATCATATTGTCTCTCATGTTCATTGCCTTCATGGTATACGTGGGTCTGACGGACAGGAATATCCAGAGAGATAAGCGGGCAAGTTTCAAAGAGATCAGTCAAGCTTTCAAGGAAGGCCTTGGAGGTCTTATTGTTATAGTGATCATTATGGGTGGCATCTATTCAGGTTTATTTACTCCCACCGAGGCGGGCGCCGTGGCTCTCCTGTACAGTATTTTTCTCTGCGCTATCTGGTATCGCACCATGAGCTGGGCAAAATTTACGGCCAGCGTAATGAAGGCCGGAAAGATCGCGTCCATGATCATCCTGATCATCATCGGGGCGAATATTACCGGTATTCTCATCACCATGACACAGATTACTCAGCAGCTTCTCGGACTCGTTAATTCTCTCGTCATCCCAAACTGGGTGTACATAGCCATTATTGTAGTGTTCCTCATTATACTGGGTGGCCCGCTGGAGGCTGTGTCAATTATGGTTATTACAGTTCCAATACTCTATCCCATTATTACAGCGCTGGGCTTCAGCGGCATCTGGTTTGGAATCATTCAGGTCGTTGTCGGTGAACTGGCCTTAATCTCTCCTCCTGAGGGTATTAACCTCTTCATACTCCAGGAAATAGGGAAGGCAACGGCAGCCGAGGTATCAAGAGGCGTCATACCTTTTCTTGTGATTATGGCGTTTTTCCTGCTTATACTCTGTGTATTTCCATCTTTGACGCTGTGGCTGCCGGCTGTTTTGATGTAAGCGCGGGTCTAATGTTGAGCGCTGCGGGATAAGACTCCCAATGTTAAAATCAGAGGGGAAGGAGGGTCGCATAACTTAGATAATTGGATGCAAATAAAATGTTTTGGAAAATTTGCGTAAAACTTTTTGACAACACGATTAAAATACACAGGAGGTATAGGATGAAAAAGAGAGTTCTGTCGGCAAGCGTTTTAGCGGCATTCATGATCATGTGTATCTGCATCGGGAATGTGAATGCAGCCCCCGCCACAATCCGTTTCAGCTCAGGCGCACCGGAAAACCATTTTCTTACAAAGCAGTATATTGAATGGGCAAAGCTCATTGAGAAGAACTCAAACGGGGATATAAAAGTTCAAGTATATCATTCGGCCCAGCTTTATAGGGATAATGAGGTGATCAAAGTCGTTCAGACAGGTGGCTTGGAGTCCGGCTGTGCATTTACCATGTACACAGAGAGTCAGCTTGTTCCGACAATGAAGGTATATATGATGCCTTATCTCTTCCAGAGCCTTGATGAAACATGGAATGTCTACAAATCAGAAGTCGGCACTGCCTGGAAACAGACAGCGGAACGCAAAGGCGTCAAGCTCTTGGCCATGGTTGCGATGGCCAGCCCCGACGATCAAATTATCCTGACCACCAAGCCCATAAAGGTACCGGCAGATCTCAAGGGTCAGATTATCAGAGGCGCGAGTCCCGAACATGCTTTGGCGCTCAAAAAGTGGGGAGCAGGACCATCTTTTCTCACAGGCGCTGAAGTCTATCTAGGTCTCCAGCGTAATACAATCAATGGGGCTGTCAATTCTCTTAGCTCCTATGTGGACAGGAAACTCTATGAGGTTGCCCCATACGCCCTGATAACACCGGTCTCAGTAGTGCACACATTCATCATCATGAACAAGGATTACTTTGACAAACTTACTCCGGCCCAACAGAAGATCATCATGGACGCTAGTGCAACCATAGAAAACAATACCGTTCAGCTTGGCAAGGACACACTCAAAGGAGATTTCGAGGAAGCAAGAAAGAAGGCGAATGTCTATATCCCCACCACAGCGGAGGCTGCTTTGTGGAGGGAAGGCATGTCCGGCCTCTGGGATGAAATAACGAAGGGGAACGCGGATGTCGTCGACGCTCTGAAGAAGGTGCGGGCGATGTTAAACAGGTAGGTGTCAACGAGAACATGGCAGTGGCCCGTTGCCCGAAATCGGGCGACGGGTTCTGTCGACGATAATGCATGACCCCGAACGTGATATAGGTGTGCCTTGTGGGGCGTTGTTACAGCCGTTTCGATTTAGGTACGTCTCAAGCCCGGAGAGCTTTCTCAGGATAACAGCCTTATCAACCAATCCCATACCTCCGCGTAAAAAATGCTTCTTCTGTTATCCGAAAATCAAAGAATTCACGAAGGGTCAACGATTCATAGATATGGCGTCTGAACGGTTCCTTGTTGATAAGCAGTTGCTTGTTTTGGAGTATCCTCCCTGCAATGCTGATCGACGCGGTATTCAGAACAACGAGGTCAGGCTCCGCGGTCCCGAGCGCGTCCCTTCACCCATCCTACCGAAGAGTCGGCCTTATCAGGAATGAAGGATTCAAACCTTAACGAGCATACTTGTGCAGCGCACGGGTCAAAACATAAAAAGCAGGTTACCCTCGAGGGCCGTCCTCAATGATCCTGCTGCTGGTGCAAGCCCGGCACGACCCGGATCGGACCCTGGCCGCATCCGTCAGCGACAGGACCCCGATGATATTGTGGGGATGCTCCTTGTAGACGAAAAGCCGGTGGATGTCCGAGAAGATCATCTTCTGGATTGCCATGGCCAGCGGCTCATCCTGTTCGCACGCATGCACGGGGTGGGCCATGATCTCCCTGGCTTTTGCCTCGGTTGGAATACGGTGCTTGTAAGCGATCACCATGTCCGTTTTGGAAACGACCCCTGCGGGAAGGCCATGGCTTTCGCGGATCAGTACGGCTCCGAAGCGATGGGATGCAAGCCCTTCCATGACCTGCAACAGCGTATCGTCTGCCCCATGCGCTAAAACCGAAGGACTCATGACCTCGCGCACCATCAACTGACCGGCCAGATCATCCGAGGATCGGGTTCCTCGCAACCGGGTGATGCTCTTTTCACATTTGTGACAGTACCTGTAGAGCAGTCCCACGATATCCGGATAGGCGAGGACACCAGCGGCCCGGTTGGGTGTGTCTCCCACAACATACAAACGATGGATTCCGCTGTTGCGCATGGTGTCCAAAGCGGATTCCAGTGAATCGTCCATTTGGCAGAACATGGGAGGCCCCACCATAATCGCTTGCACCGCAGTCTCGACCGGCAGACCTGCGTAGTAGGCTCCCATGAGGTCGGTTTTGGAGACAACACCGATGGCTTCCAGCTTTTCACCCGTGATGAGGATCGCGTTGACCTTGTATTTGATCGCATAGCGGGCGGCCTGTTCGATGGAAGCATCCATGGGCAGGTGGGTCACGAGCTTGCGCATGGCCTCCCGCACCATCAAACCACTCAGAACGTTCTTACGATCGATAACCGGCATGGGGCTTTCACCACAATTGGAAGATGTTGGATTTCATTCGATCAATTGCTGCACCAGGTGATAGAAAACCTTCGAGATGTATACGATACCGACTACTTTGCCGCTTTCCAAAACAGGGATACGGCGAATGTGCTTTTTGATCATGATATCCAGAATCATCTGCAGGTGCGTGTCCGCTGTGATGGTGATGAGGTCGGTGGTCATGATGTCCCCCACCAGAATGGACTTGGCCTGGCGGCAGGCTTCGTCGATCAGTCCGCCCATGTCGATATCGATCATCTCTCCCCAAATGTGTATGTGCTTGGGGCGCAGCAGAAGAAGGATATCGTACATCGAAAGCATCCCCACCAACCGGCCCTGCTCATCGATGACCATCATCCCGAAGACCCTTTGCTTTTGCTCCTCGCTCGCCAGCATAAAAGTCCTGGCCGCTTCCGCAATGAGGGTTTGCGGAAGCAGCGTATGAAATGTCGTATCCATCAAATCACGCGCTGTCATGCCCATGGTGTCTCCCCAATCTGCAGCTTGCTAAGCTGGAAAGCCTGCCCCACTACCGCCGTATTTCCCCATTCGGCCCGCGAGGCCGCGGGCCCTCCCACCCAAGCGCACATCCCATCACAGTATCTCAGCCCTTCAGCTACGGGGGCATTGTGTATCATAGTCAGCCCTCCCGGGGAGGGGAGTCTTGAGGTAGAATCCAAGGCCGTAAAGCTCGTTCCACGGATCAATACAGGCGATGCCGGAACAACCGCGAGGCCGGCGCCAGATTGACCAGGCCGGATCACCGCCATGGGCCAGTACTGAGGCCACAGCAGGGCCACAGCGGCGTGACCAGCAGCCGATCGAAGGTCCCCGCCTCCCGTTCCTTGGCCACCGACAGGGCAGTGACCAGCATGGCGCACTAAGAATTTGCTTTTCACATCTTGACGTATCGCATTAATAGGCTTGTATGTCAAGTTTAAGCAGGCACTTTATCTTGTTGGGGATGTGTAGACGGTTGCAACGCGGGATAAAATGATTTAATGAAGAAATTAAGAAGTTCTTTTCTTCCAGCTTGCGGTAAATTAACTTACAGAGAGGTATAATGAAACCTGTATATTTTCCGTTTACATATATTAATGATACCGTTGCACGGGATTTGTACGCCTGTTTCGGGCAGGTAACGGTTTATCAGCCGGGCGCGCACAGTATTCCGGGAAACATGCAGAGACTTGCAAAGGAAGGCGTGCTCGATCTCAGGACTCCTGTTTCAGGGGATGAAGCAAGGCTCGAGGCTCTCATAAAAGAGTATAAGAAGTGGGGAGAGCTTCATCAGAAGAGCGACATGGCATTTTTGAAGGCGATCGGGGAGAGAATCCCTTTTTTCGATGACACATTCTCATCGCAGCTTGCTTCGCAGATTAAGAAAATCCGGGATGAGAATTATTCGAAAGAGAAACCCGATATTCTTTTTAACGCAAGGCTTTTTCTCTGCCTTGCACAGGATTATGACATTATGCAGGATGGAATAAACAAAGACCTTGTTTCTGTTTACGAGATGGAAAAGAAGCTTCTTGAGGGATTGACCCATGAAGATGAAGTGTTTTTCAGTAAAAATACGGGAAGCTCCCTTCAGACTGCTGATGATCCCGGGAAATACAAGATAAAAGAGCGGATTGAAGCATGGACATGTCTCATGTCAAAAGACAGGGAAAAGCCCCGGTTCTTCATCACAGGCAGCAGGGATGCCTTTGATTTTGTTATCGAAAAAGCCGGGGAGATAAAGGAGGTTATTAACCTTGTTTCTGTTCCGGTTTGCGCCCAGGCAAATATCATGAATAAATGGCGGAATATGTTTATCGAGCAGGTTGAGGGGCTTTTAAAAGATGAAAATTTTCAGATAGATGAAAAAATATTCAATTTGCCTGCCGTAAAGGAGCCAGAAAGTGAAATATCTTTGAAAATATTCAGAATTATTAATAAATCCCGGCGTGATTTTTTAAATAACATTCTGGAGCAGAAGTTTCAGGATGTTATGATTAACAGTAATGGTGAAATAAATAAGAGCATTTTTATATGCTTTTTAGAATCATTACATCCAACATCATGATATATCTTTGACGGCTTCGTAAAAAGTCATTCTG
>JAUYEO010000374.1 GCA_030689795.1 Desulfobacterales bacterium
CGCCGTCGTACGAAAGGGGCGGAAACTGATAGGCCGAGCCTAAAACCGCATAAACCATCTCTCTACTCTACCCTATATGGGCCCTTCATGGCATAAAAGAAAATCAACGAATTGGCATGGGTGGAAGCCAATGTATTTACCGCCATATTCGCCAGACCTGAATCCTATCGAGAGAATCTGGCTTGTCATGAAAGCAAATTGGTTTAACAATTATATTTGCAAAAATGCAGATCAACTCATTGCTCGAATTGATAAAGCAATTTTTGATGTGATTAATAACCCAAACCAAACTCAAAAAACTGCTTCAATCGGAACGTTATTTTGAAAAACACTATAGCTTATACTTTCGGAATTGGGATCTGTTGTCCCTGATTTGCTACGTTACCATTTTACTCTTAATTGTACTTTTGATTGAGTATAATGGATATCACCTGTATTATCATCTATCTAACAAATATTCATCTGATGCGAAAGTTTTGTATACCTCATTATAAATATTCTGAAGTTTCTTTGTCTTCATATATTTTATCAACTGCTTGTAAATTAATATGAGGCTACCAAACAATGTCAAGATAGCCACCACACCGAATACATACAAAATAATTTCTGTATAACCAGAAATCCAACCCCACGTATATTGATCCCAAGCCAAAGGTACCGAAAATCGTGCAACGATTAAATTTAAGATACCTACAGAAATGTATAATATAAAATGCAATGGAAAAAGTATCAGATAGGGCAAGGAAAGAAGGGTAATGCTTCCCAACAGTAATTTTTTTAAACCCGATTTTATTTCTAACTTTTCATGTTCTATATATTCCGTTTGCCTATGTATTAATTCATCCTGATACCTCAAAATAAGCTCTGATAACAGGTCTGATTTCCCGAATAATGATCTTCTTCTATATATTTTGCTTATTGTATCATCTATAATTTTATAAAATACTTCTTCTTGTTCAGCTATTTCATTTCTATCCTGAAACCATCTAATAACCTTTGTTAAAAAAGACGTACCTTCAGCGTCATTTTGCAAAGCATTCTTTACAATATCGTTAATTAATCTTTCTGCATTCAGACCTGCAGGGATATTTCCTAGCCGAGCCTCAGCCAACATCAGCATCGCTAGTACTGACTGTGCCAACAAATCTGCGGACCTTAAAAAAAGTTCTTTTCCCTTTTTTTTGTTATTGCTTTTTTCGTATTCAAGTTTTGCATGAAGAAAGAATACAAAGCTCTGAATCATTAATGCCCCTTGCTTCTTTATATTCATTTGAAGGTCTCGGTTATCTGCCTGTTTTAAAGACAGAGAAAGATTTTCTAAAAATAAGTCCAAGATACTGCTTACCATGGCAGGATTTTGGACGAAACGTAAAACCTGTATTTGGGCCTTTATTGCGTTGCTGATTGATCCAGAGTAATTGGAAGAAGTATCTTGTAAAAAGTGCTCAACATCTGAAATAGTATTTAGGACTAATTCATTTGATTTAATATTTTGCGGCATCTTTATTTGTTTCTCTTTATCTGAAATTTGGTTTATTTTTTTTCCACAACCAGAACAAAAAGAATCATTATCGGTAATTTCTGAACCGCAATTAGAACAATACATATTGATTTTACTTCCCTCGCAAAGTCTATGATATGGAAATTCTATTACATACATCCCCTTAATTGAAATTGATTAAAGGCAATCAAATTAAATACTACAGAACAATTTCTCCCAACACTGCCACTTCAGGCAGGTAGTCGCGGCGGTTGGGGTTCTGCCTTTTTGGGCGATGCAATCGGCACTGCCTGCGTCAGCATTCACATTAAATGGTTTATTGGAGCGAAAGACAATTGTCCGGGTCCCTGACCAAAAGGAACAGGTCGCGCATTTTTTATCACTTACTTTATAAACACCATACGTGGACATATTCCCCCCATATTATTCCTCAGATTTGAGGTTTAGCTTGCCTTTTAATGCATATAATACTTTTGAAGGCTCAGGAGAATCTTCAATTAACTGAAGGCTTATATCTGACTTAATGTATCTGCCTGATTTATTAATTTTCAGATAATAACCGTCAGACGTTCTTGATACTTCACAGGGGACAGCTTCAACAAATACAAAATGAGAACAATGCTTGTATTTTGTATAACCATTTTGTTTTATAGCCGCTTCCGCTGAGGGTATATCTTTATAATCCGTAAAGTCACCTTTCATATCATCGAACTGACATCTTTCAGGTTGCGATTATAGTATTTGGTGAACACGAATTAATCCATCAGCAGCAATCTTGCCCTGATTCCAATTTACTCTTATAGACATAACTGACACAATTCCCTGTTTTATACTCGCGAACCAGTTATTAGATGGACGAATAAATATAGCGCAGATTTTTATACACGGTCAAGACGAAAAAATAACTTGACGTAAACCATAAGGTTTCATTACAATTAACAAAATGACTAACACCACTCATATAAATGCGCATTAATCATACAATTACGTAAGGTTCTGTTAATATCTTCTCATTCTGCTCAATTTTACTTTCGACATTAGAAACTTGCTCATTCAGTTTCTCTCTACGATCTTCTGAATTTTTTTTCCTCTCTTCCATTCGCTTCATTTCGTATATTGTAATGGTCGGTTCTGTTGCCACGCTTGGAGGAATGGTTGGAGATGGAGTTTTCCAGGCTTTCGACCATATGGCTAATGTAAGGCCACCTGATAAAAATAAAGCACTTATATAACCTAATACTGCTCGCATACTACTTGCCGACAAAAAGGAAGCTATTACAAGCAATACCCCAACCGCTATACCAACAATTGCAATTTTATGACGCAGGTGATATCCTTTTCTCAGTTCCATATTTTTGTTTTCCATAACTTTGGCATTAACCGGTTGAAATGTACATATTTTGATTTGTTCACTAATATCATTAATATCAATGCTCAACTGTTTAATTTCATTTCGCATCTTTGCAGAATCTTCACGCAACTGCTCGATGTCTTGATTAGTTTTGTTCTTTTTATTTTGCCATACCTTTACTATTTCATCCCTACAAGCCAAGAGATCACTTTTATTCTGCAGTAAAAAATACTGATGAACCAACGTCTTGATTTCCGTTTTCATTTTGAATGTTTGGGTTAACTCTTCAAACCATTCCATATGTTCTTTTGCAAAATTATGAAGTGAAAAGCCCTGAGTTGGATATATATTTTCAAGTGCCACCTGATTGAAATGCTCGAAAACGCATAGTTTAATCACGTTTTCTCTATCGCTAATAAGGGGGAAAAGGCTATGGACATCCTCATAAAGCTTTACTCTGTCCGTATAGCGTTGAAAAGCGTCTTCAGATTGCTGTTGAGTGGCTTTAGTAATGATCCTCCGAACGGTGGTATGAAGTTGAAGTTTATTATGGTCCACTAAGCTTGGGCGCGTAACCTCGTGGCACTCCTTAAGCCAATCAAAAGCATTCTTTGCTTTGGCATATCCAAGCATAACAGCAAGAAAGTCTTGATCATAGTAGTCTTTAAAAGCTGCCGCTCTTATCCATTCTTTCTGCTCTTCTGTTTTCCACCAAAAAATCCTGTTTGCTGCCTGTCCTATAATTAGAGCGTTCCCTTTCCCATGAGTGTCGACCCATATGCTTACGAGATAGGCCAATCCATCAGTCTCTTCGTACACTTCATCTAGGAGCGATTCGGAAAGTTGGGATTGACTTAGATAATCCTTGACCTCGTCCTTTGTAAAGCGATGAATGTCATAATCCAAGATGGTATCGCGATAGTTGTCCCAACGTCGCTGATGATCTGAATATATCAACTGTTCGCGGCCTGAAATAATGAATCGATAGTCGAATACGTTTTTATAGTTGTCATTCAGTTGAGGCAAAAGAAATTTTAAAAGCCAATCATTGATATCCGGTTTCAATTTTTCATAGGTATCTAATATGAAAAGAACCTTAATAGGGGCTCTGTCCTGGTTCTTTCTTTTTCCAAAAAAGCCTTTAGGGTAGAGCGAATCGCGAAGAGATTCTAGTAAGATGGGCGTAATTTTCTCCGAAGGGTTCATAAGATACTTCTGACTTTCTGCATCTTTATAACGCTCTTTAATAATTCTTTGCTTTGCTTCCTCGTAAGAGTCCAACCAAACCCTGCTTTCCGCTTCTCCGTCCAATTCTTGACCCTCGTAATGCACTGTGTTGATCTTAAATGGGCCTATTTGAATTGAAGGTGTGTCGAATTTTCTCTTACCCTTGCGTTTTGCAGCTGTTGCGGCAATCTTTTTTATTTCTCCGAGTTCATTCTTTTCACTTTTTGTAAAAACGGCTTCAATTTTCCCAACAATATGCTGGTATCTTTGCACTGCATTGTGCACATTTTCGAAAGCGCCTTTAGAATTTGGAATGTAAGAAATAAAAGAATTCGAAAGGGCGTTCACAAACTCTGGTAGTGATTCGTATTTCAAGTTTTCATTAACATTAAAACCGCCAAATTCAAGGCCATTCTCCTCAATCTTTTCCTTAACCTTATTCAACAAAGTCGTCTTTCCTGCACCTCCGATTCCATATAGTGAAATGATCCTCTTCATGGTATGGTCATTTGATTTCTTTGATAGTTCACTGACTATCTTATCTAGTTCCACCTTCCTGCCGACAAACGGTACTGTAGCCATTCTTGCCTCTTCTAAGGTTCAAGCTATTCTGTTGAATACGTAGATTATTATTCCATTACTTGTTTTTAGTATTTATTTTTTCTATCCTTCGTTCATGTCCCATCTTGACGGGAAACACGCTATTGTTGCCTTTCCTACGCCTGAAAAAAACAGGTCATTGAGCCGTTACCGGTGTCGATCTTCTCACGGATTGCTTTCCTGCAATTTTTCAACGCCTGTTCAATGTTACCCCGCTCCTGCAGAGGGAAAGTGTAGCCGGCCAAAATCCTTCCACCGTCAGGAATGGAGGGTGGAAGATCGTAGGTCTTCCCAATCTTTTCGATATAATCCGGTATCTGACCCCTGATAATAATTTCATGGCCGCCGATTTCCTTTGGCACTTTTCCGGACATTTCCCTTTGCGCTACTTCGAGTCGAACCCTTTTGAAGGCATCGCCGTCGCTGTTTTGCGGCTGCCGCCAACTGTTCGATGTGGGACTTTCGGCGGGCGATTTAATTTCTCCTATGACAATCAGGGGCCCTTTTGTAGCTATGTAATCCGGCTTGCTGGCGTGGCTGGAGCCTTTGCCGACGATGTCTTTATCGCCGTCATAGAACCGATATCCCATCGCGGTAAAAGCTTCTTTTGCCTTTGCGTAAAACTCCTTTTTACCCTCCGCCATGGCACCCTCCTAAAGGAAAGTTGGAATATATCATGTTGCACCGCGACCAGAACAGATCTTCGGCATGGTCGGGTAAGCCTGCATGGTTAAAATCAAAAAGATTCCAAAATAGACTGACCTCGCGGAGTGGCCTATCCTAGATACTTAAACCACATTTTACGTTAGATTTCCACCATTTTATTATTAGGCGCCATCCGATTTTGTTTCTCTTCTGTGTTGCACAATTTCCTTCACATTGTGTGCAACCAAAAAACCATACAAACCCAGCAATGCTTTACTCAACATTTTTGGTTTCTCATCCACATAAATTGCAAGCATGCCTGCCAGTGTCGCTGCAGTTTTAAAGATTCCAAAGCAATTTTTCCTGATAAAAAAATCGACTATCGGATTATATTCTTCTCCTCCGCTGTTTAGAATCTTTTTTGTTGTCACATAGTCGGCTATGTTCAGAGCTCCAAATGACAAGGCCATTGCTCCATTATTGCCGGTTTCATTTTTTTCTTTCTTATGGTTTCTCTTCTTCAATGCATTTCTCCTTTTATGACGGGAATGACTGTTGTCTTGATCTTGTTTAAATTCTTGATAGTGGTTGGGTCATTATCGGATAACTCTTTTAGCAGGGTCCCAAATGCGGCCCTGCTTTTAGCATATAGATTATCAGGGAGACTTGTGTCGATAATAAGAGCCGCCGTCGAACCACCACCGCTTTCCCTGAGCTCAAGCACATGAGATGAAGTGAAATGACTGTTTACCCACTCCAAAAAAGGCTCAAAAGAATGGTCGATTAATAGTTCCTGAGGTGTTTTGTAAAACAAAGGCTCATTGCATAAGCTACAGTAATATTTTCGATTCTTTGCGCGTTTTATATTGCAGTCAAAATCACAGAGTAAATCCCAAATTTTTCGCCTGAATTGAACTCCAACAGTAACACCTATGCATCCACTTTCAATAACAGAACAAAATATCTCTGGAGTGACGTCCTCAAAATAGATACTTAGAAATCCTCTTGTTTTGTAGTGGCGAACCTTGCATTTTCGATAAAAACGATGCTCGTTTTTGGCAAGCCACTCTTTGAATGTTTTGCAGACGTCATAATAATTGATTTTTTTTATCACCATCTCATAAACTCCTCTGAGCCTCTTTCCATTCCTGGTATTTCAGAAGATCCTGTTCAATGAGTGCCAGACATAGCCCCATCACCAAAGCATCATCCAGCAGACCAATGAACGGAATAAAATCAGGAATCAGATCAATGGGACTGAGAATATACAGAAGCGCAAACACAACCGCTGCAATGACCCACCAGGGAAGCCTCCGATAAACCCCGGCCCAGTGATCCTTGACCATGGAAATTAACAGCGCTACGTCTTTAATAAATCGTTGCAAAGGCCCGCTCTTGATAACCTTTTCCGTTATGTCCTCCGCCTTGTCCATGACCTTCTTAACATCTTCGGCATTTACACTGGCAGCGCCCTTTTTTATGAAATCCTCGTTAATTCCGCTCAATACCTTCTTTACGTCCATTATCTTTCTCCTTTTCTTGTTGGTTAACTGATCCAATCCATTTTATATGTTACCTTTGCCATATACGCCACCCCATGATGAGTCTATGGAGCAATAAAAAAGCCCCCATGAAATGATGGATACCACTTCAAGGAGGCTAATCTTATAAATAAAAAAGGCCTCCATGAGCAGTACTGATTACTCAGGAGACCAACTTTTTCAGATCTCAGTAGGGCCTGTCCGTCTCTATCGTGCAGATAGATTCACAAGCAAACTTGTGTCTATAAAATAAACCTGCTGTCGAAAATGTCAAGGAATATTTTTTATTCTGTGTGGTGTCGATGTTTGTTCTCGGGCGTGAACAGTGTATATTACGGATTGAAAGCCTGCATTTTCGTCGATGTTGAAGGTTTACTGATTTCAGGAAGCTATACGTAACAAAATGCCAAAAACTGATTCTTCAATTTAAAAGTTTGACATAAAAAAAGGCTTGATCGGATGCCGCTTTTGACATACACTGACTTCCAGAAAGCAAGTTCTTATACTTTACTTTTCTTACATCCGATTGCTATATCAGCTCCAATTTAGACCTCCTTATCATATTTAAGAAGTTGTCGAATATAACCACAGATGTCTCCCAAAAGGAGAAAATCTCATGAACAAAGATAATAAAGACTATATCATTGTGGGCAGCGGCCCCGGCGGGGCGACAGTTGCCAAAGAATTGTCACAGCGAAAAAAGAAAGTGCTCATTCTCGAATGGGGCGATAACGACCCGTTGACCGGAAGCTTCTGGTGGGGAGCTAAATCCCTTTTTTGGCCGGGCAGGAGTCTGCTGTTTACCCGACAGGTTCTGGGATTGGTGAGAGGGATTGCCGTCGGCGGCAGTTCGGTCTTTTATTATGCGACCTGCTTTCCGGTTCCCTTCGATATGCTCCAATCCCATGGTGTGGACATCACCGCCGAAATAGAAGAGGCCCGAAGCGAGTTGCCCATCGCGCCCTTAAAATAGTGGAATAGGGGACGTTCATCAATATATAAGTTGACAGCGGGATTGAATGCTGATGGGGATATAATAGGAGATATTTTAAACCTGATTTATGATATCGGTATCTACGCTTAATCGGCCTTTGATAAATGAGCTCGAAAGTTTAATACGTCTACAAAGGGTACATAGTGATTCTGATAAAGACTATAATTTTTACCTTTCTTGTACCGGGGACTGTTACGATATTAGTCCCTTACTGGTTGCTCTCTTTATCTGCCTCACCTGCTTTGCCGTTTGGCGTCTTTCGCTTCTTTGGATTGCTGCCGGTTTTCATCGGGGCAGCAATTCTTTTCCGGTGTGTCTGGGATTTTACCTTTGCCGGGAGAGGTACGCCTGCTCCGATTGATCCGCCTAAAGAGCTTGTCGTGCAGGGGCTCTATCGTTATGTTAGAAATCCCATGTATATTGGAATTCTCTCAATCCTTCTTGGCGAGGCTTTACTTTTTGCATCGTGGAGATTGTTTGAATATACGGCCATTGTTTTCAGCTTATTTTACTTTTTTGTTTTGTTTTACGAAGAGCCTGTCTTAAAAAAGAAGTTTGGTGAATCATACCGTGAATACTGCAAAAATATCCCGCGATGGATTCCCCGGAGATTGAAAAGATATAAAGGATAGGCGCATTCACTCTGGAGTGGTTACGATCCTGTTAATGCTTCTTTTCGATAAGAAAAAGATTGATATATCTGGGATCGAGATCGTGCTGTGATACTTTTTTCAACTCTGTTTCGATCTCGCCGAACAGATCATCAAGAACCCTGCCAAGCTTTTCTGTGATTTCGGACGATTTAAGGCCGGTCCTTACTGTAAGCCAGTTTAAAAAGGATTCCTTTACGGAAAGATCTATTCTGCGGGATTTTCCCTTTCCCGTCCAGAGTGTCGCAAAAAAACGGGTAAAATCTTCATAAGGCAGAGGAGCCGTCTCTTTTGACAGGCCGGTGCGATAACACGCAAAAAGAGTAAGAAGAAGATTTTTGAAATTTACAGAGCTGTCTTTTATATGCTTTGTATCGGCACCAATAAGAGACAGGAGGTCGTCTATGGCGATTATCTCCTCGAGGATCTTGCTGATTTCGGTTACATCCGAGAGAGAAAAAAAATCCCTGTAAATATGTCCGGTTTTATAGTTGTCGAAATAAAGCGGCTTTTTGATTAAAAGCCCGCCTAAAACTCCCATCCATTCTTCTCCCCAGAAGACAAGGGAAAGCCCCTGCTCCCTGAACCAGGATCTCTTCAGCCATTTTTCAGCCTGCTCTTTCAGTTCCATGGCAAGCCCGAAACCGGTTCTGAAAATATTCTCAATATGATATTTCTCTATCAGGGCTGCAGTGCGGCATATATCCGGCTTTTCTCCTTCCGCTGCCAGCCTCTCAAGTCCGATGCTCAGATATCCGCACGCTTTTTTAACAATCTCCTTCAATTCATCCCTGCTTTTAATCGTTTTCTGGTCCGCAGAAATTATCCTGTTGCACAGGGCGGCAAATTCGGTCTGAAGATCGTCAAGTATTACTTCCGGTTCAATTCTTTTAAGCGACATTGCAAACAGATTGTCTTCTTTTAACATCCCGAACGGATAAAGAGGTACCGGCATGAGTGAAGCATATTCAGCCCTGCTTTTAGACGTCTTCTTTCTGCCCGCAAGCGCTTTCGGTTTTAAAGGGGCATAAACGCCGACGGCCTCGTAAAAAGGCAAAAAACCATTTTCTTCAAGTCTTACGTTTCTTAAGCGGTAAAATTCCTCTTCCATCTCGGCAGGGAGAACCGTCATTGTTTCAAACAATATATTCCGGTATTTCTCGTAGTCATATTCCGCAATCTTCACCAGCATCTTCTTTATAAATTCTTGCCTCTTCTCTCCATAGTCGCCCTCTTCAGTCTCCGTGCCGGACTCATCAGGTTCATAGTAATCATCCGCAATTCTGATGTAAAAAACATCGTCAAATGTGACAAGGTCTTTTCCGAGAGCCGAGGGATCCTCGTCATGCTCCCTTATTGCAATTTTTATATTCTTATAAAGATAATATTCAATAAATTCAGGCTTCTTTTCAATCGCCCATTTCACAAAACGGCCGGGTGCGGCCTGAAACAAAATATCAAGCCATCTTGTAACGGAATTTATGTCGATCCTGTCTTTTTCCCAGAGCTCAATATCGAGCATATATTCCCATTGTCTGTCTGAAGCCAAAGCAAGAATCTCAAGGGCGTCGTGGATGCCGATATCATTTACAAGAAAATAGAAATCCGCTTCAGGAAAGGAATGTATAAGAGCAGCCGGATGTTTTGCTTCAAAAATACGATCGAGCGCCTTTTCAGGAGAAAGCGCAAAGATCTCTTTTCTTTGTGAAAGAAGTTCGGCAGCCCGCTTTACCGCCGGATTGTATTCGTTTTCTTTATTCATTATGCCTTCCCGCCATTCCATGGCGCAAATTTAAAAAGAAGCAGCATGCCCGGTATTGCAATCAGTGTGCATGCGGTAAAAAACAATTCCCAGCCCGTGTGTTCTGCCAGAAATCCGGTGGGAGCCGAAGCAATTACTCTTGGAACTCCCATGAGGCTGCTTAAAAGAGCGTACTGGGTTGCGGTAAATTTTTTATTTGTAATGCTTGCCATAAAAGCCGAATACGCGGCTGTTCCCATCCCGCTTGAAAAATTCTCAAAGGCTATCACGCCTGAAAGGGCCGGAATGCTGTAACCTATGCGGGCAAGAACGGCAAATCCGGCTGTGGATAAAGCCTGAAAAATACCGAAAATCCAAAGGCTGCGGTTTATTCCGATATACAGCATTATAAGCCCTCCGACAAGACTTCCTCCAAGCGTTGCCCAAAACCCGAAAAGTTTCACAACGGCGCCTATCTCGGTCTTTGAAAATCCGATATCAAGATAAAACGGCGTTGTCATGGCGCTTGCCATTGTATCACCGATCTTATAAAGAAGGATAAAGGCAAGAATCCAGATTGCGCCGCTCCTGCTGAAATACTCCACAAGCGGATCAACCACAGCCTCCTGCAGGGTTTTGGGGGCGCCCGCGGTAATTTCAGGTTCCGGGGAAAGTACCGTCGCAAGCATACAGGGCAGAAGACAGGCAGCCATGATAAGATAGACCACCTTAAAAGATAATGCATCGGCCATAATTAAGCCGCCGCCTGAAGCAAGCAGCATACCCACACGGTATCCGTTTACATAAAGAGATGAGCCGAGGCCGAGCTCTTGATCCGAAAGGCTTTCCCGCCTGAATGCATCGACTACAATATCCTGGGTTGCGCTGAAGAATGTTACAAGTATGGCGGCAATAACAACATGAAGAGGCTTTCCGCCCGGCTCGGTGAATGCAAGCCCGGCAACCGACAAAACAAGGAGTATCTGGGCGACGATAAGCCATCCCCTTCTTCTTCCAAGAAAGGGCGGTATATAACGATCAAGAAAAGGGGCCCAGAGAAACTTTACCGTGTAAGGAAGCCCCACGAGAGAGATCATGCCGATCATCGCAAGATCGACTCCTTCCTCCTTCATCCATGCCTGCAACAAAGATATGGTTAAAAGAAGAGGAAGTCCGCATGCAAAACCCATAACAAAGGTTACGAGCATGCGGCCGCTGAAAATAACTCTCAGGACGGAACCGTGACTCTCTTTATCCGCGCTTTTTTTGCCTGTGTTTTTTTTCACGGTTATTATGCTGTCTTGCCGTTGCTATACTTGTAAAGATCGGCGGGGGTTGCAACCGGCCCGGATATTTTTTTAACAGCAAGCAGTCCTTCCTTCTGTTCATTCAGCACTTCAAACAATCTGCCGGGAACATTCTTTTCTTTTCCGTAAGCTGCGATC